>CAKZUG010000109.1 GCA_937920545.1 uncultured Saccharophagus sp. | reverse complement strand
ATCGCTCAGGTCACAACTGACGAGGCAGATGTCATTACCGGGTATAACATTGCCGATACCATAGACGCACTAGGAGGTAGCGATACGATACACGGTGCTGGTGGTAACGATAATCTTAATGGGGGTGCGGGCGACGATACTATATATGGCGATGCTGGCGATGACGTTCTTCATGGTGGATTAGGTAGCGATACACTTTTAGGCGGAGCTGGAAACGACATTCTTCGTGGTGGTGCTGGCGTAGATGACATACTTGAAGGTAATGAAGGGAGTGATACTTATTTATTTGGTTCGGGTGAAGGTAATACCAAGGTAGATAATTATGATACTAATACTTTGAGTAATGATGTTCTGCGCTTTGATGAGGGTATCAATTCAAGTGACGTATCCACAACACGTTTGAACAACGATTTGTTACTTACTTTGCAAAGTACAGGTGAGGTTATTACAGTCACTCAGTTCTTTGATCGTGTTGAGTACGAATTAAATGCCGTTGAATTTTCTGATGGCACTGTATGGGATACTGACACACTTAAAAGAAAAGTATTAGCCGAAACAGAAGATGAAACAACTACTGATACGAGCGATAACAACTCAGATAATAATGATGCGAATCACAACGAAGTAGAAATTGAAAATCTAGTACTTAATGGCACTGGCCGTAATGATACTCTTAACGGTGGCATGGGTGACGATATAATTAGTGGAAGTCATGGCAGTGACAAGCTTTATGGCGATAAAGGTAACGATAAACTCAACGGTGATAATGGCAATGACACGCTATATGGTAATGAAGGTAACGATTACCTTTATGGCGGCGTAGGCAATGATACCCTCAACGGCGGAGCCGGTAGTGATCATATATTTGGTGGAAAAGGTAATGATATTTTGCGCGGTGGTACAGGCGTAAATGACAGCCTAAAAGCCGATAAAGGTAATGATACTTACTTATTTGGTTTGGGTGAGGGCAATACAAAGATAAACAATTTTGACACTAGCTCTCAAAGTAAAGACGTACTGCGTTTTGATGAAGGTATTAACCCAAGTGACGTACTTACTACACAATTAAATAGTGATTTGTTGCTTACGTTGCAAAGCACGGGCGAGGTTATTACCGTCTCTCAGTTTTTTGACAGTGCTGATTACGAATTAGATGTCGTTGAATTTGCTGATGGAACGGTGTGGGATATTGACACACTTAAAGCGAAAGTATCAACCGAAACGCAAAGCGAAACGACTACTGATACAAGTAATAGTAACGACATAGATAGCAATGATGCCGCTCAAGAACAGGTTGAAGTTGAGCCTGAACCTGAAGTTGAGCCTGAACCTGAAGTCGAAGCTGAAAATATGGTGCTTAATGGCACCCGTGGTAACGATACGTTAAATGGTGACAGCGGTGACGACACAATTAGCGGTAGTCATGGTAGTGATAAGCTCTATGGCAATAAAGGTGATGACAGGCTCAATGGTGACCGCGGCAACGACACGCTATATGGCGGCGAAGGTAAAGATGAACTCTATGGCAACGTTGGCAACGATGAGCTTAATGGCGGTGAGGGCGATGATGATCTCATTGGTGGTGCGGGACACGATACTTTAAACGGCGGCGCGGGTGACGATGGCCTACGTGGTAGTAGCGGTAACGATAACCTCTTTGGTGGTGATGGTAGTGATGCGCTTTTTGGTGGCACGGGTAATGATATTTTACGTGGTGGTAAAGGCCATAATGATCGCTTACATGGTAACGGTGGTAGCGATACTTACTTATTTGATTCTGGTGATGGTTTATCCAGAATTTACAACCATGATACCAATGCTAACAGTGTAGATGTTGCTAAATTTGAAGGTGCTGATGTTGAAAATTTATGGTTTAATCGAAAAGATAAGCATTTGGAGATTACCGTTGAAGGTACCAATGATAAAGTTATTGTTCATGACTGGTACAAAGGGGATGCCTATCAGCTTGACCGAATTGAAGTAGGTTCTTCAGTGTTACTTAACAGCCAAGTAGAACAATTGGTAACAGCCATGGCTTCTTACAATGTGCCTAGCGGTGCTGGTAGTATTATTTCTCAAGATGCTAAAGATGAGTTGCAGCCAATTTTAGCTCAAACTTGGCAAAACATATAATCGTTGATTGTTAATCAATACCTTTTGATCGCCTTGTAACAAATTATGTTGCAAGGCGTTTTTATTTAGACTTTATAAAAGGTGTGTTACATAACTAAACATGATTTCTTTTAAGGTTAATGTTCTGTTTGTGTGAAGTGCCCCTGAAGATGAAGCATTTCTTTGTTTATCCCTATCCCTTTTTTCTCAGTAAACTGAACCCACTGTTTCGTAATATCGAATTAATTCTAGACATTCAAGATACAATATTTTTTGGCAAAATAGTGCTGGTATTAAAAATCTTCTATAAATAATTAACGGGCTTAAGCAGCGAGTATGTTGTTTGTGTTTTATGATGAATGTTTGTTATGTCATATAATTGTTTAGTTTGAGTGCGAGAATAATTTGTAAGCAAGTGAGCTCTGCTAGGAAATACGACACAATGGCAGAAGAACACCTTAAAGCGGTATGATTATCCGTAAAAGGAGCTATGGGTTAACGGCGTTAAAAAACAGGTTATTATTTACATTGCAGCTTTGAAGTACTTTTAAGTGTTATTTTTTAGATTTGTTTTGGGGTGTGTACATGCCCATTTTTGTATGAGTCTAGCGGTGATCGGTACTTACCATTTTTATCGCGATTAGCTCGTCTGTAGAGTGGATGATATAAATTTTGAACCGTGGGCTAGAATAGTGGCCTCAAGTTAGCGTTTTGCTTATTTAGTTCTTCTGGCTTATGCAGTATTTGGTAAACCCTGTTTTTAAGGCGTTACGATTATGTTTGTTGTGTTTGTTGTGTATTGTGTATCTGAGGAGTAAGTATGCTTTTACCCGTTTTTGCGATGGTGGTATTAACATTAATAGTGGGTGCTATCGCTTTTCAGGCGCGAGTGCAAAGTGTGAAGCAGGGTACGCTCACCATGGCGTATTTTAAATCTATGTCGGGTGAGTCGGTGCCAAATCGTGTACTGATCACAACACGTAACCTCAATAATCAGTTTGAAATTCCCATGTTGTTTTATGTGGTGTGTTTAGCGTATTTGGCGCTAGGGATAGAGAGCGCTTCGGGGGCAGTGATAGCGTGGTTGTTTGTGTTTTTTCGTGCGGCGCATGCGTATGTGCATTTAACTTATAACCGCGTTACGCATCGTATGCTGGCATTTTGGTTGGCGCTTATGTGTGTAGTGGCGCTGTGGCTGGTTTTAATTGTGGCTGTGTATTTTTAATAAATGTTTGATATACGTTTGATGCGCGGTCAAATAACCTCAATTAACTATTAATATAAGGCTATTTTAGTGTGTGGTTTACTGCGTATTTAGTGTGTTTGCCTGTGGATCGCTTTGTAATACACCTTGTGTTAACTTTTAAGCTTTTGTATTACGTTAGCTTTTTAGCTTTTCATTGCGCAGATTTATCATCTATCTGGTCAATTCTATTATCGTCTCATACAGCATACTACCGCAACAGTTGAAAAGAATCCCCTTGAGTATGATACGCGCTGTCAATATATCGCTATACGTTCTGCGTCGGCATTCTGCCTCTGATGGCCTCATACCCAAGGGTATTCTTTCTTTGTGTCTTGCTAATAGCTTCTTAATTTTAGAGCCTCACACAGGTATTTTGCCTAGCAATGAGAAAGTAGCATGTTGATAAACGCATTGCCTGCCGCTTGTAATGTGCCGTTATTGCTAATGGTGAGCATGTTGGCGGGGTGGTTAAGTGTGAGTGTTTGAGAGTGGGCTATGCGCTGTTGGATATGTTGAGCGGATTCTCGCCCCCGTTGCGTTAGCCTTTCTAATAAAACCTCTTTATTGGCTTCAATCATAATAGGTATAAGCATTGGGTAGTGTTTGATTGCTTGATGTAGGTGCGCACGCGAACCATTAATAACTACGTTTAATCCTTCTTTCATCCATTGGTTTATTTCGATACCGATTCCATAGTGGGTTTTGTGGCTATGCCAGCTTAATGCAAAGCAGTGATGTTGGCATCTTAATGCAAACACGTTGCGTGTTAATGCAATATGGTTTTCAGCTCCCGTTGTGTTTGGGCGGGTAATATAGCGGTGGCTAAAGGCAATAGGGTGTATATGGCTGATATAAGATTTAGCATAATTTATGATGCTGTCTTTGCCTGCTCCAGATGCGCCCATAACGTAAAAGAGTTGTCCGCTTGGTGTGGTTTTTATTGGTGCGGTAGCTGACGTGTTTGATTGAGACATATGGTATAATTACTCTTTTGTGACTGCGTAAGGCGGCTCATGTTTAAGGCGGTATGTTAAGGTAAATTATGTTTACACAAAACGAATATTTGATGGCGTGGGGAGCTTATTTGCTTGGTGGCTTAATGTGCTTTTATTGTTGGTGGATGATTACTGCCAAAATATCGCCGATGGTGATTAGGTTATTATTGCGCACGGTGGTGGCTGTTTTATTATTTATGCCTTGGTATGTTGATGGTACAGCGGGGTATTTGGCCCCAGCTGTAGTTGCAATGAGCATCGAGGGTTTATTTGTCAGTGGTGCCGATTTTAGTCGCGCTGGGTTGCCGCTCATGTCGACCCTGATTATAGCCTGCCTAGTTACTACTGTAATATCGGGTGTTTGGTATTTTTATAGGCGTAAAAAGTAGGTGCTGGTTATATGTCGTATTTAATATATACTTAAACCCTTATTTTAAGACGCAATTTGGCGTTTATATTTTGTTTTTGCTGGATGTTTCATGTGCCGTTGCGTATGTGTAGGCATACAGTGAATGCTGGCATAATGTGTAGGTTGGTTGTTTATGACAAAATCTGAATTAATCGAATATATGACGGGCCGTCAAACGCAGTTATCAACAAAAGATGTTGAACTTGCTGTGAAATTGATGCTCGAGCAAATGACTAAAGCGTTAGCCTCTGGTAAGCGTATTGAAATTCGAGGTTTTGGTAGCTTTTCACTGCATTATCGCGCACCTAGGCAGGGCAGAAATCCCAGAACAGGCGAATCCGTTATGCTTGAAGGTAAGTATGTTCCTCATTTTAAACCTGGTAAAGAAATGCGTGATCGCGTTAATGACCCATTAGACTCTCATTAGGCTCTCATTAATTAGACCCTCATTAAATATAAAAAACGGCATCTGAGTAATTATTTTATGACATCAACTATTGTTCCCGTTGTTCTATCTGGCGGGAGTGGATCACGCTTGTGGCCAAAATCAAGAAAAGCCTACCCAAAACAGTTACATAATTTATACGGCGATAAAACTATGTTGGAGCACACGTTAAGTCGTGTGTCTGGTCATGAGGCACCCATTATTGTATGTAATAATGAGCAGCGTTTTATGGTGGCAGAACAGGCCAGTACGGTCTGTAATACAAAACCTCGTATTATTTTGGAGCCTGTAGGTCGTAACACTGCGCCAGCTATTGCCGTCGCTGCTTTAGAGGCACTGAAACATCATGAAAACCCGATTTTAGTTGTTTTACCTGCAGACCATCAAATTAAAGATCAGGTCTCTTTCGATACGGCCCTTGCAAAAGCTATTTCTAAAGCTGAACAAGGTTTTTGTGTCGCTTTTGGGATCGTGCCTAACAAGCCTGAGACGGGCTACGGTTATATTAACGCCGCGATTGAGGCATCGAGTGAAGGTGCGGGTATTAAACAGTTTGTTGAAAAGCCCGACCTTGAAACAGCTAAGGGGTATGTTACTTCCGGTGAGTATTTCTGGAATAGCGGTATGTTCGTATTTTCGGCGCAAACATTTTTAGATGAGTTGGCGCAGTTTGAGCCGCAAATTCCGACATTATGTGAGAAGTCATTAGAGAGTGGCGCTTTAGATCTTGATTTTATACGCCTTAATGAGTCTGATTTTGCACAATGTCGTGATGTATCCATCGATTACGCTTTAATGGAAAAAACCAGTAAAGCTTGGTGTATTCCGCTGGATGCTCAGTGGAGCGACTTAGGAAGCTGGGAATCTATCTGGGAAAGTAGTGATAAAGACGAGCAGGGTAATGTTTGTCATGGCGACGTTATTGCTCACGAGTGTGAAGACTCGTTGTTGTTTAGCGAGCACCGTTTAATTGCAGCTATTGGCATGAAAGACATTATGGTGGTTGATACCGATAATAGTTTGCTTATTGCCCATAAAAAAGATGCGCAAAAAGTCAAAGATATTGTCGATAAATTAAAGGCAGATAACCGCAGTGAGTCTAATTTACACCGTAAAGTATATCGTCCATGGGGGAGTTATGATTCTGTTGATGAGGGTGTTAGGCATCAGGTAAAGCGGATTGAAGTTAAGCCTGGCGCAAGTCTATCCCTACAAATGCATCATCACCGGGCCGAACATTGGATTGTGGTGTCGGGTACAGCGATTGTGCAGAAAGGTGAAGAAGAGCACTTATTGTCTGAAAACCAATCTATTTATATTCCGTTAGGTGAGAAGCATCGTTTAACTAATCCAGGTAAGCTCATGCTTGAGCTAATTGAAGTGCAAAGCGGTAGTTATTTAGGTGAAGATGACATTGTGCGCTTTGAAGATGTATTTGGGCGAGCATAATGCTGTATTTACAGGGATGAAATTTGAGGTAGAGTTCGTATGTTTTTAGCCGTTATTATTTTTGCACTGTCGTTTGGTTTATGCTTTTTAAGTATTAAAGCGCTTAAGCCGATTGCCTATTTTTTAGATTTAGTTGATAAGCCTGGCGGACGAAAGCAGCACGATGGTTTAATTCCTTTGATTGGCGGTTTGGCTATTTATTTAAGTGTTTGCTTGACGTCTTTCGTGTTTATTGAGCAGCCGGTCTTTATTCGTCTGTTTCTGTTGGCTGGTGGCCTTATTGTCTTTATGGGAATGGCCGACGATCGATATCAGCTCTCGGCAAGATTTAGGTTGGGTGGCCAGCTATTGGTTGCGTGCATTTTTGTTTATGGTCTGGATGTGCATATCCACAGTTTTGGTGATTTGTTTGGCTTTGGCGATATAGAAGTGGGTTTTTTAGGTTATCCATTGGCCGTATTAAGCCTGATTGGTGTGATTAACGCCCTTAATATGCTTGATGGTATGGATGGCTTAGTCGGCTGCGTCATTATTGTGGCTTTTACAGGCCTTATTGCTATGTTTGGCTTTAATGGTAACGAGACATTTCAGTATTTATGTTTATCGTTTGTTGGTGCTATTTCGGCTTTTTTAATTTTTAATCTTTGGGGTAAGCCTAATAAAAAACTGCAAAAGATTTTTATGGGTGATGCGGGTAGTATGTTTTTAGGGTTGTCGTTAGGTGTACTGCTTATTCGTGGCGCACAGCCAGAATATGCGGCTTTTAGCCCCTTAACAGCATTGTGGTTTGTTCTTTTGCCTATGACTGACATGTTCACCATTATGTATCGTCGTATTAAGCGTGGGCGTTCACCAATGAGCCCTGATCGTACACATGTACATCATATATTTCTTAGGGCGGGTTTTAATAAAACCGCCACATTATGCTTAATGCTCTCTATTCAGGCGGTGTTATGTCTAATGGGGTTTATGATTTCATATGCTGGTGTGCCAGAGTTTTTATCGTTTACGCTGTTGGTGTCTTTTGTGCTCGCTTACCAATTACTTATGCGCCGTTGCTGGCGCTTTATTCGCTGGAGCAAAAAGCGGCTTGCTTAGTTGGTTACGTTCTCATCTTTTTTCAATTCGAAAGCCTGTCTGATACAGGCTTTTTTATATCATTTCATTTTTATTGTATAAAACCCATCTATATCTCTCATCGACTTTTTCAAATGATCCTATACTTTTTAAAAGTATAATGGGTGAGTGAATGATCGGGGTATCAATATTGCGGCCGCTGTTGGCTTTATGTGTTTTATTGCTGTGTGTTTGTATCGCAGGTATGGCCTACGCGCGTCAATTTATCGTATTTAACGAGCAGGTTTACACCTTTGTTGAAAAAGAATACGGTATAGAGGCACGCTCGCGCGTGACTGAGTGGTCTGATTTGTTACGTAATGTACTGCCCTATAAAAACACGGTATATGCAAAAATGGAAATAACCAATGATTTTTTTAATGCTGTACCATGGCGCTCAGATGAGGATCATTGGGGGCAAGAAGATTATTGGGCAACACCTATCGAGTTACTTGCAACTAATGCGGGCGACTGTGAAGATTACTCCGTTGCTAAGTACTATTCATTACGTTATGCCAGCATACCTGATAGTAAACTTCGTATAACGTATGTTAAATCGCTAACGTATAATCAGGCGCACATGGTTTTAGCTTATTATCCCGCGCCTAACGCCGACCCTCTTATTCTTGATAATATTAACGGTAAAATTTTACCTGCTTCACAGCGTACCGATTTACTCCCCGTTTACAGTTTTAATGGTGAGAGTATTTATATGGCTGCGCAAAATCAAAAGAGATTATCTAAAAGTAGTGAAGGCGGTTTGCCCAAGTGGAAGCAGCTTAACCAGCGGTTTATGCGTCAGTTGAAAGGCCAAAAATAGAGAGGTCAAAAATAGAGTATTGTGTTGACGTTACAAAAAAGCCCTGCATTTGCAGGGCTTTTTTTGAGTGTTTAACGTTTACCCTTAATTACTAGGGGAGGTGCGGTGGGTTCACTGCAGGACGCGCATCAATATCTGTAAATTCGCGTTTGTCGTAACCTGTATATAGCTGTCTTGGGCGACCAATTTTAAGTGGCTCAGAAAGCATTTCATGCCAATGAGCTATCCAGCCAACTGTTCGGCCTGTTGCAAAGATAACAGTGAACATATCAGTAGGAATACCAATTGCTTTCATGATAATGCCCGAGTAAAAATCAACATTCGGGTAAAGTTTCTTCTCGATAAAGTATTCGTCTTCTAGGGCAATCTTTTCAAGCTTTTTCGCAATGTTAAGTAAAGGATCGTTCTCAAGGCCAAGCTCTTTGAGTACTTCATCGCATGTTTCTTTCATTACTTTTGCGCGTGGATCAAAGTTTTTATAAACACGATGACCAAAGCCCATAAGGCGGAAGGGATCGCTTTTATCTTTTGCTTTAGCAACATACTTATCGATATTTTCAACATCACCAATTTCTTCAAGCATGCTAAGTACGGCTTCATTTGCGCCGCCATGAGCAGGCCCCCAAAGAGTGGCAATACCTGCCGCAATACAGGCAAAAGGGTTGGCGCCCGATGAACCAGAAAGACGTACAGTAGAGGTTGACGCATTTTGTTCATGGTCGGCATGCAATAAAAAGATCTTATCCATGGCGCGAGCAATAACAGGGTTAACTTTCGCGTCGTCGCAAGGTGTGCCAAACATCATGTGCAAAAAGTTTTCAGCGTAACCTAGCTTGTTGTTTGGATACATAAAAGGTTGGCCTTGAGAATGCTTATAACACATTGCTGCAAGGGTAGGCATTTTAGCAATTAGGCGATGGGCACTGATTAGGCGGTGCTTGGGGTTAGTAATATCGGTTGCATCATGATAGAACGCAGAGAGTGCGCCAACAATGCCACACATCATAGCCATAGGATGTGAATCGTAATGGAAGCCTTTGAAGAAGCGTGTAATTGATTCGTGAACCATCGTATGATTCGTGATCACATTTTTAAAATGTGCGTACTCTTCCTTTGACGGTAACTCGCCATGTAAGAGTAAGTAGCAAGATTCTAAATACTCCGACTTTTCGGCTAGAACTTCAATGGGGTAGCCGCGATGCATTAGTAAGCCAGCACCGCCATCAATATATGTGATTTTTGACTCACAAGATGCTGTTGATACAAAACCAGGATCGTAAGTGAAGTAACCTTTACTAGTTAAGGCGCCAACATCAATAACTTTTGGGCCAACACTACCTGAATAAATAGGCAGTTCAATAGGGGCGTCTAAGCCTTCGAGCGAAAGAGAAGCTTTCGTATCTGTCATTACAGACTCCTGGAGAGATTAAATCGTTAAATAAAAATAGGTAGTATAAAAAATCTACAAGCAGCTACGCCACAAAAAGAAAATTAGTTTAAACCCTATCTATGCATTAAACCTTAGTGGCTTTTGAGTGCGTACAAATTGCACTGCAATGTTATTTTCGGCCATTAAAAATTTCAATAAAGCGTTTTACCATTTGACGGTCGACTTTGCAAAGCAATATCAATTTTTTATGCTTTACTGTTTATAAAAGCACCAGTCGTGCACTCAAATAATGCGTTAATAAAAGTTTGCACAATTATGTACATGGTAAATGTTAGTAAAAGTCGAGAAAACATAAAAAATTGCAGCTAAAAGCGGTAATGTTTGTATTTTTAGGCGCGCAACCCTATAATTCTGCGCGATTTTTTAAACTTATTATCGTTTTAGTGCATAGTGGAAATTAATATGCGCTCTTGTGGTAAATATTGTTTTAGTGGGTTTGCAGTGAATAGTTGTTTAGCTAACGGCTGATGAGGCTTATTTTGGCTAAATGAAATGCAGTAAGCGGCTTGTGCCGTTTTTTTAATGATAAAAGGTGTTGACACGTGAATAAAAACCGACCAGTTAATTTGGATATATCAACAATACGGTTGCCCATAACCGCATTAACATCCATTACGCATCGCGTAACAGGCATTGTTATGTTGGCAGGTATTTTGGGTTTGGCTTGGATGCTAGATATGAGTTTGTCATCTAAAGCTGAATTTATCGATCTCCAAGATAAGCTGAGTTCAGCGCCATGTAAATTGGCCTTGTTCTTAGTTTTAAGTGCTTTGACATATCATACAGCCGCAGGTGTTCGTCATCTTATTATGGATCTGGGGTTTGGTGAGACAAAAGAGGGTGGCCGTTTGGGCGCTAAAATTATGCTCGCAGTGAGCGCTATTATTATTGTATTAATGGGAGTTTGGGTATGGTAACCGCAGTAACAAGTTTTGGCCGCAGTGGCTTATCAGATTGGTTGATTCAACGTTTTACAGCCATTGTCATGACGGCTTATACCATTTTTATTGTTGCTTTTTTGTTAAGTACACCTGAATTGACATATGAAATATGGAGTGCCTTATTTTCTCAGTTATGGGTGCGCGTTTTCACTTTACTTGTCATCTTAAGCATTATTGCGCACGGCTGGATAGGGTTATGGGGCGTGCTGACTGACTATGTGACGACTCGTATGATGGGCGCAAAGGCAGTGACGTTGCGTGTTAGCGTCCTATTTGTTTATATTGTTGTAGCGCTTGGATTTATTGTCTGGGGCGTAGAAATTCTTTGGGGACTTTAAATAAATGAATAATTTACGAACTATAACATTTGATGGAATCGTTATTGGCGGTGGCGGCGCAGGTATGCGTGCTGCATTGCAAATGGCGCAATCTGGCTTCAAAACAGCCGTTATTACAAAGGTATTCCCAACTCGTTCGCATACAGTATCGGCGCAGGGCGGTATTACTTGTGCGATTGCCAGTGATGATCCCCAAGATGATTGGCGCTGGCACATGTATGACACAGTAAAAGGGTCTGATTATATCGGTGATCAAGACGCTATCGAGTACATGTGTTCGGTAGGGCCAGAAGCTGTATTTGAATTAGAACATATGGGCCTGCCTTTTTCGCGTACTGAAAAAGGTCGTATATACCAGCGTCCATTTGGTGGTCAATCAAAAGATTTTGGTAAGGGCGGTCAAGCTTCACGTACTTGTGCAGCGGCAGACAGAACAGGCCATGCTTTATTGCATACGCTTTATCAAGGTAACGTTAAAAGCAACACCGTATTTTTGAATGAATGGTTTGCTGTTGACCTAGTTAAAAATGCTGATGGTGCTGTATGTGGCGTTATCGCCATTAATATTGAAGATGGCGAAACTGTTTTTGTTCAGTCTAAAGCGACAGTATTAGCGACAGGCGGTGCGGGTCGTATTTATGCTTCAACGACGAATGCACACATTAATACTGGCGACGGTATTGGTATGGCTTTGCGCGCGAACGTTCCTGTGCAAGATATGGAAATGTGGCAGTTTCACCCGACAGGTATTCATGGTGCAGGTACGCTTGTGACTGAGGGTTGTCGTGGTGAGGGTGGTTATCTGGTCAATAAAGATGGCGAGCGCTTTATGGAACGTTATGCTCCTAATGCAAAAGACCTTGCTGGTCGTGATGTTGTCGCACGCTCGATGGTACTAGAAATTTTGGCCGGGCGTGGTTGTGGTGAAAACGGCGATCATGTTCACCTTAAACTAGACCATTTGGGTGCAGATACCTTAAATGCTAAATTGCCCGGTATTCTTGAATTGTCTCGTACTTTTGCGCATGTCGATCCAATTAAAGATTCCATTCCTGTTGTGCCTACATGTCACTATATGATGGGCGGCTTACCAACAAATATTCATGGCCAAGTTATTTCTCAGTCGCCAGATGGTTCTGAGAAGATTATCGATGGTCTGTATGCTTGCGGTGAAGTTGCGTGTGTATCTGTACACGGTGCTAATCGTTTAGGTGGTAACTCACTGCTTGATTTGGTTGTGTTTGGTCGTGCGTCTGGCTTATTTATCGAAAAAGCGCTACGTGAAGGTATTGACCTGAAGGCCCCGTCTAAAGATGATTTAGATCAAGCTTCAGCCCGCTTGAATAAAGTCAATGAAAGTAAAGGTGGCGAGCAAGCTTCCGTACTGCGAACAGAAATGCAAAACATTATGCAAAATCACTTCGGTGTGTTCCGCAAAGGCGAATTCATGATTGAAGGCATGAAAAAACTGGATGATTTACGTGAGCGTGTAAGTAATGTTGCTCTTGATGACAAGAGTAACGCGTTTAATACTGCGCGTATTGAAGCGCTTGAGTTGCAAAACTTGTTTGAGGTGGCTGAGGCGACAGCGATCGCTGCTGAGGCACGTACAGAATCGCGAGGCGCACACGCTCGCGATGATTTTAAAGAGCGTGATGATGAAAACTGGTTGTGTCATTCAATGTACTTCCCAGAAGACAAGCGTGTTGGTAAAAGAGATGTTAACTTTAAGCCAAATACCATGGAAGCGTTCGAGCCAAAAGCCAGAACGTATTAATCTAGGGGCCGCTTATTAGGCGGCTTTTTTGCGGCATTGGCTATGGCTGATGCCCAGCATGTTTTAAGAGGTGATCCTTAATGCTAAAAGTAGAAATCTATAGATATAATCCTGAAACGGATAAAGCGCCCTATATGAAAACCTATGAGGTTGACACTCAAGGTAAAGATATGATGGTGTTGGATGTACTTGAATTATTGAAAATTCAAGACCCATCACTTTCTTACCGTCGCTCATGCCGTGAAGGTGTGTGTGGTTCCGACGGTATGAATATTTCAGGGAAAAATGGCTTGGCATGTATAACGCCTCTATCTGACGCTGTTAGAAAGAATAAGCTTGTTGTGCGTCCATTGCCTGGCTTACCTGTTATTCGGGATCTTGTTATTGATATGTCTCAATTCTATGCGCAATATAAAAAGATTGAGCCATTTTTACAGAATGATACGCCGGCACCCGCCATCGAACGTTACCAATCACCTGATGATCGAAAAAAGCTTGACGGTTTGTATGAGTGTATTTTATGTGCATGCTGTTCAACAAGTTGCCCATCATTTTGGTGGAATCCAGATAAATTTATTGGCCCCGCAGGTTTGTTGCAAGCTTATCGCTTTTTAGCTGATTCGCGTGACAATGCTACAGATGACCGTTTATCTAACTTAGACGATCCGTTTAGTGTATTTCGTTGTCATGGTATTCAGAACTGTGTGGATGTTTGCCCTAAGGGCTTAAATCCAACCAAAGCTATCGGGCATATCCGCTCCATGTTGTTGCAGCGTGGTGCTTAATAGTGCAAGAGGTGAATGACGAGTAATTTGTCTCTTATTTATTATTTTGGAATATCAAAAACGCAATAGACTACAAGGTCGATTGCGTTATAATTAAAATCTTTAACACAATCGCTTTTTTATTATCATGTTCGCTATTTGATCAGTCGGACATTTTTGAAAGTGTATACATTCATTACTTTGTCCACGGTGGGCTTAATGTCAGGCAACGATAAAAATCAACCCGTTTCAATGGATAGTTTACGACAAACTTCACACTTGTCTGGTAACAATGCCGTCTATGTAGAGCAGCAGTACGAAAGCTACTTATCTGATCCCCAGTCTGTGCCTGAGAAATGGCGTACATACTTTGATACGTTACCTAAAGTTGAGGGGATGCAAGGTGAAGATGTTAATCATTCTGAAGTTGTAGAATACTTTGAATTGTTGGGCAAGAACCGTTCGAGACCGATTATTACAGCAGACGCTGGCGGAGTCGATGTTGCCCACGAGAGAAAACAAGTTGAAGTCATTCAACTGGTTAATGCTTATCGCTTAAGTGGTCATAAGCAGGCTAAGCTTGATCCACTTAATTTACAAGAGATTGAAAAGCCAATTGATCTTGATCTTGCTTTTCATAAGTTGAATACAGCTGATTTAGATAAGATATTTCAGTCTGGCGATACTCAATTTGGTTATCCCGAAGCAAAGCTTAAAGATATTATTTCAGATTTAGAAAAAACGTATTGCGGCAGCATTGGTTCCGAATTAATGCACATTACCGACTATGAAGAACGACGCTGGTTAATTAATCGTCTTGAGCGTAGCCGCTCGACGCCTGATTTTGACAGCGAAGGTAAAAAATATATTTTAACGCGCTTATCTGCGGCTGAGGGTCTAGAACGCCACTTAGATACTAAGTATCCAGGTACAAAACGATTTGGTCTTGAGGGTGGTGAAACATTTATCCCTCTTTTAGATGCTGTTATTCGCCGTGCAGGTGAGTTTGGCGCGAAAGAAATGGTGTTAGGCATGGCGCACCGTGGTCGGCTTAATGCATTGATTAATATTTTGGGTAAAAGCCCCGCCGATTTGTTTGAAGAGTTCGAAGGTAAGCGCTTAGTTGATACATCGGGCGATGTAAAATATCACCAGGGTTTTTCATCAAATGTGATGACGCCAAGCGGTGAAATGCATTTGGCATTAGCCTTTAACCCGTCCCACTTAGAAATTGTCTCGCCTGTTGTTGAGGGTTCCGTTAGAGCTCGTCAAGACAGGCGAAACGATAAAGACGGCACAACAGTAGTCCCTGTGGTTGTGCATGGCGATGCTGCATTTATTGGTCAGGGTGTGGTTGCCGAAACGTTCCAAATGTCACAAACGCGCGCTTATAAAACAGGCGGCACAGTGCATATTGTTATTAACAATCAGGTCGGCTTTACAACAAGTAACCCGTTGGATGCACGTTCGACCAACTACTGTACCGATATGGCCAAAATGATCGAGGCTCCGGTTTTTCATGTCAATGGTGATGACCCAGAAGCGGTTGTATTTATTTCTCAACTTGCCATGGATTATCGTCATACATTTAAAAAAGACGTTGTTATCGATTTGGTTTGTTACCGCCGCCGTGGACACAATGAAACAGACGAGCCATCATCTACTCAGCCTATTATGTACAAAGCGATTCGTTCTCATAAAACATCGCGTGCTGTTTATGCTCAAAAGCTGGTTGATGCGGGCGTTGTATCGCAAGCCGACGCAGATAAAATATCCAACGATTACCGTGATGCACTAGATAAAGGTGAGCCTGTCGCTCAAGGTTTAGTGTCAGAGCCTGATTCATCTTTGTTTGTTGATTGGTCTGCTTACATTAATCACGATTGGGATACCCAAGCAAATACAGGTATCAAGCTTAAGAGCTTACAATCTATCGCTGATAAAATTAGCCATATTCCAGATGGTGTTCAAGTACAGCGTCAAGTAGCAAAAATTTATGATGACCGTCGTAAAATGGCTGGCGGTGCTGTACCTATCAATTGGGGTATGGCAGAAACACTTGCTTATGCAACTCTGCTAGATGAAGGGTATGCTGTACGGATGACAGGTCAAGATGTTGGCCGTGGTACTTTCTCTCATCGCCATGCGGTTGTGTATAACCAAAAGAATGGTGAGCCTTATATGCCTTTGGCAGAATTGGGTGATCACCAAGCTCCTATTGATTTATATGACTCGCTTTTATCTGAAGAAGCTGTGCTGGCCTTTGAATACGGCTACGCTACGACTGCGCCTAAAGGTGTTGTGATCTGGGAAGCACAATTTGGTGATTTTGCCAACGGTGCACAGGTTGTAATCGATCAATTTATTACCAGTGGCGAGCATAAGTGGGGTCGTTTATGCGGCCTAACAATGTTATTACCGCACGGTTATGAAGGGCAAGGTCCTGAGCACTCCTCAGCCAGACTCGAGCGTTTCATGCAGTTATGTGCCGAGAATAATATTCAGGTTTGTATTCCTACTACACCAGCTCAGGTTTTCCATATGTTGAGGCGGCAAGCTATTCGACCTATGCGTAGGCCGCTTGTGGTCATGAGCCCTAAGTGGATCTTGCGTCATAAATTAGCTACTTCAACATTAGAAGAATTAGCAAAATCTGGTTTCGAACCTGTTCTTGATGATGCAGCAGCAAAAACCAGCAAAGTTAAACGCGTTATTTTATGCAGTGGTAAAGTTTACTATCACTTGCTTGAAGCACGCATTGAAAGCAAGCAAGAGGATGTGGCTTTTGTTCGCCTAGAGCAGCTTTACCCTTACCCAGAGAAAAATTTAAACGATGTTCTCGCTAAATATGCTCACGTTAAAGATTTTGTTTGGTGTCAAGAAGAGCCACAAAACCAAGGCGCTTGGTTAGCTAGCCAAGACCGCATACTGAATACTGTTAAAGGTATTAACAGTGATGCGTCATTAACGTATATTGGCCGTACACATTCTTCGGCACCAGCAGGCGGTTATATGTCTGCTCACCTTGAAGAGCAAAAAGCGTTTATCGATAACGCCTTAAACGTAAAATAATTTTTTTAATTTAAGTAACCCATAGACGAGCCTTAAACCAAGGACATACAGTAATGACAACAGATATTAAAGCCCCTACTTTTCCAGAGTCCGTTCAAGACGGAACCGTTGCTACATGGCATAAACAACCTGGCGAAGCATGCTCACGCGATGAGTTAATTGTCGATATTGAAACGGATAAAGTGGTGCTTGAAGTTGTTGCACCCGCCGATGGACAACTCGTAGAAATTTTTAAAAACGAAGGCGATGTCATTGAAAGCGCCGAAGTAATCGCTAAGTTCAAAGAAGGTGCTGTTGATAGCGCGCCGGCTGACACTGAATCTGCCCCGGCATCTGAAACGCCGTCTCACTCTGGTGGCGATGACATTGTTGCTGCCCCTGCTGCCCGTAAATTGGCTGCTGAAAAAGGTATTGAGCTATCATCGATTAAGGGTACTGGTAAAGGCGGGCTAATCACTAAAGCTGATGTTGAAGGTGCTAAAGTGTCGGCTCCTGCTTCAAAAGCGTCAGCACCTGCAAAAGTAGCTGAAGCGGCGCCTGTTAGTGCTGCTGGTCTTCGCGAAGAAAAACGTGTGCCGATGACGCGTCTACGTTCACGAATTGCTGAGCGCCTTTTAGATGCAACCAACAATACGGCTATGCTAACGACATTTAATGAAGTTGACATGGGGCCGGTTATGGAGCTGCGTGCCGATTACAAAGCGTTATTTGAAAAAACGCATAATGGTACGCGTTTGGGCTTTATGGGCTTTTTTGTTAAAGCTGCTGTTGAAGCGTTACGTCGTTTTCCTGCTGTTAACGCATCTATTGACGGTAAAGATATTGTTTATCACAACTTCCAAGACATTGGCGTTGCAGTTTCAACTGAAAAAGGCCTTGTGGTACCTGTACTGCGTGACTCTGAAAATCTCAGTATTGCTGATATCGAAAACGGCGTAAGAGATTTTGGTCTTCGCGCTCGTGACGGTAAGTTAGGTATAGAAGAAATGACTGGCGGCACATTCACAATCACTAATGGTGGCGTGTTTGGCTCGTTATTATCGACACCTATTTTGAACCCGCCTCAGTCAGCTATTTTAGGTATGCATAAGATTCAAGAGCGCCCAATGGCTGTAAACGGTGAAGTCAAAATTCGCCCAATGATGTATTTGGCCCTCTCGTATGATCACCGTATTATCGACGGTAAAGAAGCGGTGCAATTCTTAGTTGCTATCAAAGATTTACTTGAAGATCCAGCGCGTATTCTGCTAGAAGTCTGATCTACTGTTTGAAGCGAGGGTTCCCCCTCGCTTTTCTCTATTTGTATTTATATTAAAAAATCAGTGGACGTTTAATCAACGTTTACGACTATTAGTTTGGGGTAAAACTTATGTCTAGCAAGTATGACGTTATTGTAATTGGTTCAGGTCCGTCGGGTTATGTTGCCGCTATTCGTTGCGCGCAATTAGGTTTAAAAACGGCATGTATTGAAAAGTGGAAAGACGACAAAGGGAAGGGCGTTAACGGCGGTACCTGTTTAAATGTGGGTTGTATTCCTTCTAAAGCGCTATTAGACAGCTCTCACCGTTATGAAGATGCGCATAAAGGGTTTAAAAACCACGGTATAACAACTGAAGGTTTAGGCATAGATGTGCCTTCAATGCTTAAGCGTAAAGATAAAATTGTTAAGCAGATGTCAGGTGGTATTACGGGTCTTTTCCAAGCGAATAAAGTGACTTCTTTGTATGGCTCGGGTAAATTACTTGCAAATAAAAAAGTTGAATTTGTTGATAACGACGGTAAAACTGAAGTACTAGAAGCCGAGAACGTTATTTTAGCGTCTGGTTCTGTACCTGTTGCTATCCCAGTTGCACCTATCGATAACGACGTTATTGTTGATTCTACTGGCGCGTTAGAGTTTCAAGAAGTGCCTAAGCGCTTAGGTGTTATTGGTGCTGGTGTTATTGGTTTAGAGTTAGGCAGTGTATGGGGTCGTCTAGGTTCTGATGTTGTTTGTTTGGAAGCTATGGACACGTTCTTGTCTATTATGGATCAGCAGATTGCTAAAGAGTCTAAAAAGATTTTCGTTAAGCAAGGCCTAGATATTCGTTTAAGTTGTCGTGTTACAGGCACCGAAGTTGTTGATAATAACGGTAGTAAAGAAGTCGTTGTGACTTATACCGATAAAGACGGTAACGAAGCAACTTCTACGTTTGATAAATTGATTGTTTGTGTTGGCCGTAGACCCTTTACTGACAGCTTATTGTCAGATGACAGTGGCGTTAAAATGGACGAACGTGGCTCCATTTATGTAAACGACTTATGCTCAACCAGTGCTCCAGGTGTATGGGCTGTGGGTGATGTCGTTCGTGGTCCAATGCTTGCGCATAAAGGCTCTGAAGAGGGCGTTATGGTTGCAGAACGTATTGCTGGCCAGAAAACAGTCATGAACTACGATATCGTTCCTAATGTTATTTATACGCACCCTGAAGTGGCTTCTGTCGGTAAATCTGAAGAGCAGCTTAAAGCTGACGGCGAAGATTTCGAGATTGGTACTTTCCCATTTGTTGCTATTGGTCGTGCTGTTGCCTCTGATAGCTCTGAAGGCATGGTTAAAATTATTGCAAATGCTAAGACTGATCGTATTTTAGGTTGCCATATTGTTGGCCCTAATGCGGCTGATCTTGTGCAGCAAATTGCTATTGCTATGGAGTTTGGCGCAACAGCAGAAGATGTAGGCATGACAGTATTTGGTCACCCAACATATTCTGAAGCGGTTAAAGAAGCGGCTCTCGCTGTTCATGGTCATGCTATCCATATGCCCAACAGAAAAAAACGTAAATAATTAAAATTTATTTAACACAATTAACGCGTTATACCTTGGTGTAGCGCGTTTTTCATAATTTTTTACATGAAATTGAAGCTCACGCTAAAGCCATGCATAGATGTATAGGTTTTATTATTTGTTCAATCTAAATGGAAACACACAATGAATTTACATGAATATCAGGGTAAGCAGTTATTTGCTGAATATGGTTTACCTGTGTCTAAAGGTATTGCGGCAGAAACACCCGCAGAAGCAGTTGCAGCGGCCGATATTATTGGTGGTGATAACTGGGTGATTAAAGCGCAAGTACACGCCGGTGGCCGTGGTAAAGCTGGCGGTGTTAAACTGGTCCAATCTAAAGCCGACATTGAAGCATTTGCTAAAAAATGGTTAGGCAATAATCTGGTTACATACCAAACAGATGAAAAGGGTCAGCCAGTTAGCCGTATTCTTGTGGAGTCATGTACTGATATTGCGCAAGAATTGTATCTTGGTGCTGTTGTTGATCGCTCTACTCGTCGTATCATTTTTATGGCGTCTACTGAAGGCGGCGTAGAAATTGAAACCGTTGCTGAAGAGACACCTGAAAAAATCATCAAAGCAATCGTTGACCCATTAACAGGTGCTCAGCCATATCAAGCACGTGAAATGGGCTTTAAATTGGGTCTAAACCCTACTCAAATTAAGCAATTTACTAAAATCTTTTTAGGTTTAGGTAAAATGTTTGTAGAGTGTGATTTAGCCCTTTTAGAGATTAACCCGTTAGTGATTACTGATGAAGGTAACTTACACTGTTTAGATGCAAAAGTAGCTATCGATGGTAATGCTTTATATCGCCAGCCTAAAATCAAAGAAATGCATGATCCCTCGCAAGAAGATGAACGCGAAGCGCATGCTGCTAAATGGGAGCTAAACTACGTTGCTCTTGATGGCAATATTGGTTGCATGGTTAACGGTGCTGGCCTTGCTATGGGTACAATGGATATCGTTAAGTTACATGGCGGCAAGCCAGCTAACTTTCTTGATGTTGGCGGCGGTGCAACAAAAGAACGCGTTATTGAAGCGTTCAAAATTATCCTTTCTGATGAAAACGTGAACGCTGTGTTGATTAATATTTTTGGCGGTATCGTACGTTGCGATCTAATCGCTGAAGGTGTGATTGGTGCCGTTGAAGAAGTGGGCGTTAAAATACCTGTTGTTGTGCGTTTAGAAGGTAACAATGCCGAGTTAGGCGCAAAAGTACTCGCTGATAGCGGGTTAAACATTATTGCTGCAACAAGTTTGACTGACGCGGCTGAACAAGTAGTTAAAGCGGCAGAGGCATAATCATGAGCGTATTAATTGATAAGAACACTAAAGTACTGTGTCAGGGTTTTACTGGCGCTCAAGGTACATTTCATTCGCAACAAGCGATTGATTATGGCACTAACATGGTGGGTGGTGTAACACCTGGTAAAGGCGGTCAAACGCATCTTGGTCTACCTGTATTTAATACCATGAATGAAGCCGTTGCTGAAACAGGTGCCGATGCATCTGTTATCTACGTGCCAGCGCCATTTTGTAAAGACTCAATCTTGGAAGCAGCCAACAGTGGCGTTAAGCTTGTTGTATGTATCACAGAGGGTATTCCAACTCTTGACATGCTTGAGTGTAAAGTGAAATGTGATGAGCTTGGTGTGCGTTTAATCGGCCCTAACTGTCCAGGTGTTATTACACCAGGTGAGTGTAAAATTGGTATTATGCCTGGCCATATTCATAAGCCGGGTAAAGTGGGTATTGTTTCACGTTCTGGTACATTAACATACGAAGCCGTTAAGCAAACGACTGATTTTGGTTACGGTCAATCTAGTTGTGTGGGTATTGGTGGCGACCCTATCCCAGGTTCTAACTTTATTGATATTTTAGAGTTATTTCAAAATGACCCGCAAACCGAAGCAATCGTTATGATTGGCGAGATTGGTGGAACGGCTGAAGAAGAAGCGGCTGCATATATTAAAGAGCATGTTACTAAGCCTGTTGTGTCTTATATTGCGGGTGTAACAGCACCTGCAGGTAAGCGTATGGGTCATGCTGGTGCAATTATCTCTGGTGGTAAGGGCACAGCTGATGAGAAATTTGCTGCCCTTGAAGATGCGGGCGTTAAAACAGTTCGTAGCTTGGCTCAAATTGGTGAAGGCTTAAAAGAAATTACTGGCTGGTAAGTAGCATGTAATTACGTTAAGTTATCTAAAGGCTCTTCGGAGCCTTTTTTTATATCTATTTTAAAGGTGTTTTATGTATAAATATTGTTTATCTGCCACTGCAGTTGTGGTGTTTGCTGGCTGTACATGGGTCAAGCCAATCGACGGCGCGCAAACGGTTAAATTGGCCAAACCAGATTATGCTGTAAATTGTCAAAGTTTGGGCCGTACGACATCTAAAGTGAAAGATAATTTAATCGGCCCGTTAGGGCGTAGCGTTGATAAAGTAAAGCTTGAGCTAATAACATTAGCAAAAAATGCTGCGATAGAGTTGGGCGGTGACACGATCGTAGAAACGATCCCCATGAGCCAAGGTAAGCAGACATTTGCTGTCTATAAATGTCAGTAAAATAATGCTCTAACTATAAGCCCATAAAATGGATTTTATGTTGGCTTCTCACTTGTAAGAAATGTATGTCGTTGTCATTCAGTGGCATATTTTTTATGAGTACTAATCTAAAGGAGTAGAGCATAATTGAATATGCCCTCTTGCCAGTATCAATACCATTTATATGGTGTTGTGAGTGGTATTATATTGTGCCTAATTTAACGATTTTGATTCATCGCTGATGCCTTATTTCGTTTACATCGTTCTGAGCAATATTTCACGTCATCCCAGTTCTTTTCCCATTTTTTTCGCCATGTGAAAGGTTTATTGCATACTGCACAGATTTTTTGAGGAAGGTGTTTTTTTTTCATACATGCATTCGCTATCTTTTTTTAATGGTACTGTTGACGGTATGGTATCGTGATCTAAATAGCGTCACTATGCCCAATTCATGAATATAAATAACACCTCAGTGTGTACGTAGTCATAGAATAATAGATATAAACACAAGGTAATAAGAATGTCTGAAAAGTACACTTTAAATAATTTACTCAAGCTTATGCGTAAGCTACGTGAACCTACAACGGGCTGCCCTTGGGATATAAAGCAAAGCTATGAGACAATCGCTCCTTGCACTATAGAAGAGGCGTATGAAGTTGTTGACGCGATTGATAGGAAAGACTTTTCTCACTTAAAGGAAGAGCTTGGCGATTTGCTTTTTCAGGTGGTTTTCTACGCACAGCTTGGCGATGAAGATGGTTATTTCGACTTTAATGACATTATTGATGCGTTAACATCTAAATTGATTCGTCGACATCCGCATGTTTTTCCCGATGGTCATTTAGACAGCCAGGCCTCGCAGCAAGCGCTCAGTGATAAGCAAATTAAGACTAACTGGGAGACAATGAAGCAAACTGAACGTAATAATAAAGGTAAGCATAATATACTTGCGGATATCCCAGTTGGCTTACCAGCTTTAACCCGCGGTGAAAAATTACAAAAGCGTGCGGCTAAAAATGGATTTGACTGGGAAAATATACAAGATGTTATGGCGAAAATGCATGAAGAGCTCAATGAACTAGATGTCGAGATACAAAAAGACGTGAGCAGTAAAGCCGTGGTTGAAGAGTTGGGCGATATGTTTTTTACCTGTATTAATTTGGCGCGGCATCTGGGAGTCAGTAGTGAGTCTATCGTCAGAAAAGCGAATGCTAAATTTGAAACTCGTTTTAATTTTTTAGAAGCGAATGCTGAGTGCTCAGTGAGTGAGCTAACCCCTGAGCAAATGCATTTACTATGGGAGAAAAGTAAGCAGCAATAGTGTTTTTGTGCTGTAACATCAATTATGCAATCATCAAATTCTAAAAAAGAGCAAGATAGTACTCACGCTATGGGTAGAGGTATGCTTTTCGGTGTATGGACTATGGCTGTTGTATTACTTAGCTATGGTATGTACTTATGGCAAGAAGCTAAAAAACACCCAAATAGCATGAATGCTAACGGCACAATAGAGGTCGTTTTAGAGGAGGGGCGCAATCACCATTATTACGCTTATGGCAAAATTAACGCGCAGGACGTCCTCTTCTTTGTCGATACTGGAGCTAGCAATGTTTCTATACCTGAAAAACTAGCGGTTAAATTAGGTTTGAAAAAGGGGCGGCCTAGTTTAGCTATAACTGCAAATGGAACAGTGCAGGTTTATAGTACTCAATTATCGACATTACAAATTGGCAATATATTACTTCACGATATTCAAGCAAGTATTAACCCTGGTATGCAGGGAGAACAAATTTTGTTGGGGATGAGCGCTTTAAAGCATGTCGATTTTCGTCGTGAAGGCGGTCAACTTATTCTTAGGCAATAGTTTACTCGTCTATACATCCATTATTATTTTAATTAGTCTCAGTGAGTTTACATGTTAGCGTTAAGTAGTTTTATTGATCAGTGGGGTGTTCTCCTGAGTGTTGGAGGTTTGATTGTTTTTATGGCCTACATAATGTGGGACCTAGCGATAAAATCCAAGGCAGGTAAGTTTGGAGCATTTATTATCTTTTTAGCGCTCGGGTTAGGTGTGTTGGGTTTTGTTATCAAAATTGCGGTGCAATTTGCCTTAGAGTCTAGGGCGGGGTAATACCATGTTATTCACTCACGATATTGTAAAGACCTTATCTCATCTCTTAAAACAGCAAAATAGACATTTTGTGACCGCTGAGTCATGCACTGGTGGTGGTGTAGCTTTTGTTTGTACATCTCAAAGTGGATCATCGGCATGGTTTAATGGTAGTTTTGTAACTTACACTAATGACATGAAAAAAAGCATGCTTAACGTTTCTCAAGACGTTTTAGTGGCTCACGGGGCAGTTAGCGAGCCAACAGTTATCGCTATGCTAAAAGGGAGTTTACATGCTAGTAATGCCGATGTGTCGCTTGCTATCAGTGGTATTGCAGGCCCTGATGGCGCGACTGAATCAAAGCCCGTAGGCACGGTGTGTTTTGCTTATGGTGGCCATAGTGATTACCAAAGTCATACCTGTATATTCAACGGTGATAGGCAAAAAGTACGTGAGCAAGCTATTCATACAGGCCTTCAATTGGTTGTTGATTATTTGAGCGCCTCTTAAGACAGTGTAACTATTTAACTTTCATTTTTAATCGTATGAAGGGTGTGTTATTTAAGATTAAAACACTGTTTGCGCATACAGTGTTTTTGGCGTACTATTTAGGGCGTATTTAAATAAATTTAAAAAAGGGTAATTAAATGGATGCAAATAAAAGTAAAGCATTAGATGCAGCGCTATCTCAAATTGATCGTCAGTTTGGTAAAGGTACTGTAATGCGTTTAGGCGATAAAGGCAGGGAGAAAATACCCGCAATCTCAACAGGTTCATTGGGTTTAGATGTGGCTTTAGGTATAGGTGGTTTACCTCGTGGGCGTATTGTTGAAATTTATGGCCCTGAATCATCGGGTAAAACAACCTTAACATTGCAGGTTATTGCTGAAGCGCAAAAAGCCGGTGGAACATGTGCATTTGTTGATGCTGAGCATGCTTTAGATCCTAGCTATGCCGAAAAGCTAGGAGTAAATGTGGATGACTTAATCGTATCTCAGCCTGATACAGGCGAGCAAGCACTTGAAGTATCAGATATGTTAGTGCGTTCTGGTGCGGTAGATGTATTGGTTGTCGATTCCGTTGCAGCATTGACGCCTAAATCAGAAATTGAAGGCGAGATGGGTGACCATCATGTTGGTCTTCAAGCGCGATTAATGTCGCAAGCATTGCGTAAAATTACAGGTAACATAAAAACAGCTAATTGTTTGGTCATTTTTATTAATCAAATCCGTATGAAAATTGGCGTGATGTTTGGTAATCCAGAAACAACAACTGGCGGTAATGCGCTTAAGTTTTACTCATCTGTCCGTCTAGATATTCGTCGTATTGGTGCCGTTAAAGATGGCGACGAAGTAACGGGTAATGAAACCCGTGTTAAAGTTGTCAAAAACAAAGTAGCGCCGCCATTTAAGCAGGCTGAGTTTCAAATTTTATACGGTAAAGGCATTAACCTCTACGGCGAGATTATTGATTTTGGTGTTAAGTTGGGGTTAATTGATAAAGCGGGCGCTTGGTATAGCTATAACGGCGACAAAATAGGCCAAGGTAAAGCTAATTCTATGCAATATCTACGTGATAACCCCGAAACAGCAACATTTTTCGAAGCAAAAATTAAAGAGCAGCTACTAGGCGAAGAAGTGACACCGCCTGCCGTAACAGAAGAAAAAACCGAAGAGTAAACCGTTGGACGACGTCACTATAAACGATATAAAGCGTGCCGCGCTTGAGATTTTATCTCGACGCGATCACGCTACCTACGAACTTCAATCTAAATTATTTCAAAAGTTTGACGCAGGGCACGAGCATATTGGTACGGTGTTGGCCGAGCTAAATCAGCTTAATTATCTTAATGATCAGCGTTTTTCTCAATTATATTGCAGTTATCGTTCTAAGAAAGGGTTTGGCCCTAATCGTATCCAGCAAGAACTTAATCATAAGCTATCGCCTTCGGGCAGCACCTCGCATTGTATCGAGGTTGCTCTTTCAGGCCCCGACTCACCCGACTGGTTTAGTCTTGCAAAGCACACTTACTTTAAAAAGTTTAAAGTCCCGCCTCAAAATTTTAAAGAGCGACAGAAACACAAACAATTTTTATACTACCGTGGTTTTAATCAAGAGGAAATTGAATACGCTTTAAGCGTTGATTAATTTCTTTTTACAGTATTTGGTTGCGTGATGTATGGTTGTCAATGTCGGCGTGTATATTTTATTCATTTTTGTCATAACATCTTTATGGGTTTATAGGCTATCATTTTCATCCATAAAAGGAACAAAGCCTGTGTTAACGTGCTCGGCTCGAAGCTTTTCTCTATCAAGTAATTTTTGTTGAACTGCTTGAGGAAGTTCGGTAAACAGAATGACATGCTTTTCTATGAGCAAATGAATAAGATCTTCAGTAACTCGAGCAATGGCCTTATCGGAATCAACCAATGCACTTAATGGGCTTGCATGCTTGATTGTTGCTAGCTCTTGTGAGGCATATTCCTGCAGTTCTGGCATTGACGGGAGAATATACTCGTAGGTTGTATCAATTTGCTCTTTGGCCAATGCACAAATATTACCGTGGTCGTTTCTTTTAATAAAAGGCATGGTATAGATGCTCTGAAAAATGATGAAGTATCTACCTTAATACTAGAATAGTTTGAGTGATATGCGAGTTTAAGCTCCATTACGGTTTTTTTGATCAAGCTGCTCAAGTGTCATTTTTCTCCCCTCCCATGCGCGATGAATACCTAGGAGTTTGAGCTAAGTTGTGAGAGGGTTGGTCGTTTTATGGCGACATTTCTTCTGTTTTTATGTTCTTAGAGAGCTGTATATTTAAGCATATAAAAGCTTTAGCTGGTATTAAGGTGGGAGTCACTTGAATGTTAACGGGTCATGCTGATCGTGATTTTCAAACGTATGAATATTTTTTGGTATTTACCTTCAGTGTTTTAGGGCAGCCAGCGCTTATCATGCGCTCACACCATAAGTAGTTGTTCTCTATAGCGCCTTATGTTTATATTAAACATCCCTACATCTAAATATTTAATGGATTATGACAATAAAAATAGATTCTCTATTGCAGTGCTTAACATTCGTTGCTAAAAAAATGCATATCCCTCATTCAGAGACTCAGCTTGTTTCAGGCTTGCCTTTGGTTGATGGTAGGCTTACCCCTGAGCTTTTTGTACGAGCGGCAAGCCGTATAAATTTAACCGCCAAGATTGAGCGGCGTAATGTAGATTCGCTCCCTAATGCTGTCTTGCCCGCTATTTTAATGCTTGAAGATAACCATTGCATCGTCATCTTAAAAAAGCACTCTCAAAATAATCACATCGAATACTTTGATCCTTTAGATTGTCAAACCAAAACCATGTCTGCTCAGCGCTTAGATGCTCTAAGTATTCATATGGTTGTTTTAATAAAAAGTGATCAAACCTACGATGATAGAGCACTAGAAACTCAAAAGTTAGCACAAAAGCATTGGTTTTGGAGCACTATTCAACATAGCTGGCGTATCTATCGTGATGTGATTCTTGCGTCTTTACTTATCAATATTTTTGCTTTGGCGAACCCTCTGTTTGTTATGAATGTATACGACAGAGTCGTACCTAATAGCGCTATCGAGACTCTGTGGGTACTGGCTATAGGTATTATCATTGTATATTTATTTGATTACTTGCTTAAAACTTTACGTGTTTATTTTATTGAATTAGCGAGTAAGAAATCAGATATATTATTATCGTCTACTATTTACGAACGGGTATTGGGTACCAGATATGATAAGTATCCAGCCTCAGTGGGGGCGTTCGCTGGCCAGTTGCGTGACTTTGAATCTATACGTAATTTTATTACGTCCTCGTCGCTCGTTACCTTTGTCGATTTGCCTTTTGCCGTCTTATTTTTAATTATTATTGGTTACATCGGTGGCGCTATTGTGTGGGTGCCTGTGATTATTATTCCGCTTATTTTACTCTTTGCATATATAGTGCAGAGGCGCTTGAATGAAGCTGTTACTCATATGTATACCGCTGCTTCACAAAAAAATGCGACTATGATAGAGGCGTTATCCAGCTTAAGTGCCTTAAAAGTGTTAAATGCTCAGGGTCGAGCACTAAAAAGTTTAGAGAAAGCAGTCGGGCAGCTTGCTTTGTGGGGGCTTAAATCACGGATGCTCTCAAATGCTGCTACGACATTTGCGGGCTTTATGCTGCAAATGTCGTCAGTGTTAGTGGTTATTGTGGGTGTGTATCTTATCGCTCTAGGCGAACTCACAATGGGCGGTTTAATTGCTTGTGTATTACTTACTGCTCGTGCTTTACAGCCTTTTAGTCAGGTTGCGGGTTTACTCGTACAGTTTAAGCAATCGGCCATCTCTTTGGAGTCGTTAACCGAGATTGTGCAGCAAGAGCAGGAGCGGCCAAACAACAAACACTTCATTTCGAGAAAAAGTATTAAAGGTGATATTGCGTTCAAAGATGTTGATTTTACTTATCCTGGTGATGATCATCCTACGCTCAAAGGTATATCATTTACGGTTAAGCAGGGTGAGAAAGTTGCCCTTGTTGGTCGAATAGGGTCTGGTAAATCAACGATCCATAACCTCATTAGTGGGTTATATACACCTAAAGCGGGAGCAATTCTCATTGACGGCGTTGACGCTAAGCAACTCGACCCTGTTCAGTTGCGTGATAATATTGGTTATGCTCAACAAGACGGTGCCCTCTTTTACGGTTCGATACAAGAAAATATTGCCTACCGAGATACCTTTGTTGACGATGAAGAAATTTTACGGGTATGTGATATTGCAGGCGTAAGTGAATTTACCAATACGCATCCTCATGGCTTATCGCGTATGGTGGCCGAGCGTGGTATTAATCTCTCTGGCGGGCAAAGGCAGTCTGTTATTGTTGCACGAAGTCTTGTCAATTCTCCATCTATTTTGCTCCTGGATGAGCCTTCTTCTGCAATGGATAATGCCAGTGAATCGCGTCTGCTTAGCCATTTATCCTCAGAAATTAAAGATCGTACAGTGGTATTAGTTACTCATAAAACGTCCCTGCTTGCCATGGTTGATCGTATTATTGTGCTAGATCAGGGCGGAGTTGTAGCTGATGGTCCTAAAGCCTCTGTTCTTGACGCACTCAAAAAGGGGCAAATTCGTGTCGGATAATATTCAAATTCAAGCAGATCAATCGAGCGATACTATTAAGCCTTCTGATTTATCCTACATAGACTCTGCCGAGGCTGCTATTTTACAGCAAAGCCCGAGAGGCGGGCGCTATATCATTTGGGCAAGTCTTGCATTTATGTTTATTGCTGTTATCTGGGCAAATTATGCTTATCTAGATGAATTTGCGCGTGGTGAAGGTACGGTTATACCTTCTCAAAAAGTACAGCGTATTCAGAACCTAGAGGGTGGGATTCTCTCTGAGTTGTTTGTTTCTGAGGGTATGCGTGTCAAACGTAATCAGAAATTACTGCGCATTGATGACACCCAATTTTCATCGAGTTTTAAAGAGGCTGATGTCACTCTCATGCAGCTAAAGGCACGGGTTTTACGTCTAGAAGCCGAAACATCGAATCAAGCCTTTACTCAGGAGATCGCAACGAATGTTGCATCTGATATTTTTCTTCAGCAGCAGGCGCTATATCATTCTCGTATTAATGAGCTTAATAGTAATAAGAATGTGCTGGAACAACAGGTGCTTCAGCGCAAACAGGAGTACGCAGAGATGCGCTCTAAAGAAAGGCAAATTCGTACTAGCTTTACCTTGCTTAAAAAAGAGTTAGATTTGACGCGTCCCTTGGCTGCGCAAGGTGCGGTATCTGAAGTTGAAGTCATTCGCTTAGAGCGTCAACTTAATGATCTAGAAGGTGAGCTTAATGCGGCAACGTTGTCTTTACCGCGTATTCAAGCGGGCCTTAATGAAGCCAGAGAAAAATTAAAAAATGTCGTATTAGTATTCAAGAGAGAAGCCGAGCAAGAATTAAATGAAGCTGTACTTGAACTTAGCAGGCTTGAAGAGACCTCTCAAGCTTTAGAAGACCGGGTTGATCGCACCCTGGTTCGCTCACCCGTAGCGGGTACCGTAAAACAGTTATTGGTTACCACCATAGGCGGTATTATTCAGCCCGGAATGGATATTGTAGAAATTGGTCCTAACGAAGAAAAATTAGTGGTTGAGGCCAGTTTACGCCCGCAAGAAATCGCTTATATTTTATTGGGGCAAAAAGCACTGGTGAAGTTTTCGGCTTATGACTTCTCTGTTCATGGTGGTCTAGAGGGCATCGTCAGCCATATAAGCCCAGATACAATCGAGGATGAAGAGGGCGAAAGTTTTTACACCGTAAAAGTCGAAACGCAACGTGTATTTGCTGGCGTTGACGGCAATGAGCTGCCCATTATTCCTGGTATGACAGTGAGCGTAGATATTCTGACAGGTAAAAAAACGGTAATGAGTTATTTGTTAAAACCTATTTTAAAGACAAAGCAGCTCGCTTTGCGAGAACGCTAATAACAACACGTAATAACAAACAGCAAGAAGTAATTATTTAAGCTTTTTTATAGGGGTTTAGGTGACATTTTGGCGTCAAATTGTTTATGTTTGAAATGTTCATTCAGGATTAACAATTTGGTGCTACAATTCGCCGAAATATTAATATAACAGGTTAACAGCACTGAATAATCGGGGTTTTCAATGTACAAAAAAACACATTTGTTGGCATTAGTACTATGCGGCGTAACGTCATATTCCGCTCAATCGCTAACGCTCAATGAGGCGGTTGAATATACACTTAATACTAATCCAGAAGTACAAGCCGCATTCAATCAAAAGAAGGCCATTGCTTATGAAATTGATGGTGCTCGATCTGGCTACAAGCCAGATATATCAGTAAGCGCAGCCGTCGGTAAAGAAAGGCGAACATCTCCAGCCACAGGAAATGTTGAAATCGATTTAGATAGGCAGGAGCTAGCTGTTCAAGCCCGCCAGATGTTATTTGATGGATTTGCTACTCGTTCAGAAGTTGATCGTCAATCTGCTCGTTACCAGTCGGCTGTTCACAGCAGCCAAGCAGTATCAAATAATACAGCTTTACGTGCGACAGAAGTTTATTTGAATGTGTTAAAAACAGCTAAGTTACTTGACTTGGCGCGTGATTCTTTATGGGAGCACACCAATATATACGATCAAATGGTTTTACGCCAAAAACAAGGTGTGGGTAGCCGTGCAGACCTCGATCAAATTATTTCTCGTTTAGCATTATCTAACTCAAATATGGTTGTTGCGCAAAATAATTTTGCTGACGCTAAAAGCAACTATCAGCGCGTGATTGGTTTATTTCCAAATGTCGAAGCTATGCTCGCGCCCGATCAGCCACCTGAGTTTACAGCAACCAAAGATGATGCTGTGAAGTTTGCATTAGAAGAGCATCCAACGCTTAAGTCTGCTTCTTTTGATGTGGCTTCTGCGAATGCACAGTATGAGGCATCCAAAGCACCTTACTGGCCTAGGCTGACCTTAGAGGCTGACAAGCGCTGGGATGAAAATGTAGGTTTAGCTGGCGAAGACGAAGATTTTATTGTCTCTCTGCGCCTTACTTACGATTTGTATGCTGGCGGTGCTAACAAGGCAAGAAAAAAACAAACAGCTATACTGATTAACGAGTCAAAAGATATTCGTAACAACGCTCGCAGGCAGGTTGTTGAAAGTATGCAGCTTTCTTGGAATGCATTTGACGCGCTCACCACACAGTTAACATATTTAGAGCAGCATGCGAAAGCATCGGAACGTACAAAAGATGCTTACGCCAAGCAATTTAATATTGGTAAGCGCACACTACTAGATCTATTAAATACAGAAAATGAAGTTGTCGACGCTAGAAGGTCATTGGTTAATGCACAATTTGATCGTCTGTTTTCGCTGTACCGCATCAGAAATGCTAACGGTACGATCCTAGAAAGCTTAAATCTATCACTTTAAAAATCGCAGTAAGGTAAAATCATGGCTGACCAACAAAATACGACTAATTCAGAAAGCAACACTAAAATCGCTTCTATTACAGGTATAGACGGCGAAGTTGTTATTATCAATGCCAACAACGAGCAGGTATCTGCGGTAGATGGTCAATCTCTTTTTGTCGGTCAGCGTGTTAAAGCCATGGGCAGTAGCTCGGCTGTGATAAAAATGATCGATGGCAATATGTTATCACTCGGTCATGATGAGGTTGTTGACTTAGATACTAAGCTAATTGCCCTGTTAAAAAATATTAACCAGCTTGATGTTGCTGATACGGTTGATATAGATATTGAGTCAGCGCTAGCATCGGGCCAATCTCTTGATGGTTTATTTCCTGCACCTGCTGCGGGTGGTGAGCCTACAACAGCTAGCGATTCAAACGGTACCGCTGTTCGGTTAGAGCGAACTGCTGACTCAGTATTACCTGACAG
>CAKZUG010000108.1 GCA_937920545.1 uncultured Saccharophagus sp. | reverse complement strand
ATTAAAGCGCGCGCCCACATCGGCGATTTATTCAATAACGTGGCATTGCTGATTCACTTTTATCGGAAACACGCCACGGTATTGCCCTGTGTAATCGGCCTCATGCATAGCATGGTTAAAGGCATGATTGAGCCGCCCAATTTGTTGTTCTAGTATATCTTCAAAACGGATAAGAACAGGGGCGCTCATGCCGCGTGCGTATACATCGTTCATTATGTCAATAATAGGGAGCGCTTTTTTCTCACCGTTAATGGTGGGCGTGGCAGTAATATGACCATCGCTGTTACACGAAAAATAATCTGCGCCCCATTCGTGTATGCCGTACATATCTGCCGATTGTTGCGTTGTCCACGGGGTGTTGTTTGGCATGCTGTGTTCTCTATGCGTTTTTTCTGTATGTGTTTTTTTCATGCTTTGGTATTTGGTATGTGGTATTTGGTGTTTGGTGGTGCTGTTTTATTGTGCTGGGGGGCGTGAGGGATCAATATCAAAGACTTTTCCCCGTACGGTATTTTTGTATTCTTGCGGTTCTGACCCAATTATTTTTTTAAATAATTGATTAAAATAAGTCACATCTTGATAACCAATTCTTTCGATAATCTCGGCGAGCGTTAAGTTGGTTTTTTGTATCAGCTCTTTGGCCATGTCGATGCGCACTGTTTGAATATATTGGTTGACAGTTGTGCCAGTTGCCTGCTTAAAGCGACGGCTTAAAGTACGTTTTGACACGTTAAAATGCGTGGCGATCACCTCTAGTGTGAGCACCTCAGAAATATTGTCATTAAGCCAGGCTTGTACCTGCATTATATGCTCATCGTTGTGGTACGTGACCTCATTAAAGCGCTGTGCATGGTGAGTTAAGTTATCGCGTACTTCATGAAAAAAATGCCTCTGTACCGATTTTGCAATTATATGGCTAAAGTAATCACTAATAAAGGTCACTGTTAGCTCGGCTAACGCATTGACGCTGCCTGTGCAGTACAAGGTATTTGCCTGTGTAATAAACACGTTTTTTTTCAGGTGAACGTTGGGGTAGCGTTTTGAAAACTGATCAAAATAATACCAGTGTGTTGTGGCGGGTTTGTTATCGAGTAAGCCTGAATCGGCAATAAAGCAGCAGCCTGTGCCGACAGCCGCAATGTTTGCGCCGGCCTTGTAAAAGGCTTTTAGTTTCTGACAAATATTAGGTGACTGTTTAATAACGGTTTGCGGGTTTCGCCATAACGCGGGTAAATAGAGAATATCGGCCGATGCGACGTCGCGTATTGCTTTATCCGGCATGAGCTTAATGCCCGTATGCGTTTTAACCGCTAAGCCATCTTCGCTAACACATAGTATATTGAGTGTGGGGGAGGTGCCTTTTGGTAATTGCGTGCGCCCCAATGATTGCGCCGCTAATAACAGCTCTGTTGGCAGTGTCATGCTTGTGGCTAGCATGTTTGGGGTAAGCACAAACACAACATTGAGCAGGGGGTTTTTGTGATGTGTGTGCATATATTTGTATCTGCTTGGGTGGATTGGCCTGTATCCCCATTATTATGGCTTAAATACCCTGTACAGTCTAATGCCTAATTTGCGATTATTTGCGCCATCTTAGCGCTAACTGTTTTAGGGTGATATCTCAAAGCATGTCATTGAATATACGATGCAATAGCATTGTATATCCAGCCCTCGTATAGCGCATCAAAAGTCATGGCTGATCGGGGCATTATGACCTCTGCGACCTATTAAGATCTCGCAGAAATTAAGATCCATGGCTTATAAACAGTGTATGCAATATTAAGGTGTATGTTATGTCAAAAATGGCCTCTTTTTTACCGCTTATAGTGGGTTTTGGTGGGTACAATGCAGCGGGTAGAAGCTCGGGTGATTTAGCCTACAACCGTATGGTGTTTGATTCGTTATCAAATGCGCGTCAGCAAGAAACAGTCCGCTCTTTAGCGGCATTAATGCAATTAGATAAAAACTTACCTTACGATATCCTCAAAGCCAATGTCTTAAATGGCTCGTTAGTGCGTAAAATTGGCCCTGATTTATTTGACGTAAACCATGCATTAAGCGCGCGTAAGATCAGCGAATTTGGCGATTCGAGCGCGAATCAGTACATCATGCCAAAGCGTGATTTACCCTCACCGTTACCCGCTAATTGGACGGCCGAACCGCTGGACGAATCTGGCGCATCCTTTCGCGTAACAGTATGCCAAAACGATACGTTAATGGTGGATACACCCAGCCCTATGGCCGTGCAATCTGCTGGCCAATTACCAACGGGTTTTGACCCATCTAGCCATTACCGTTCTATTCATCACCCGCGTGGGCTTCAGCTCACCATATTGGGTGCCTCTGATGCGGTACAGTCGATGGGCCTTGATTGGTCTGCGGTGTGTGATTTGGTTAAGCCAGACCAAATTGGTGTGTACAGCAGCAGCGTAATGAGCCAGCTTGACGGTACAGGTTTTGGTGGCATGATGCAGGCAAGGGTGCGCGGCCAGCGGACGTCGTCAAAACAATTGGCGCTGGGTTTAAACAGTATGCCAGCCGATTTTGTTAACGCCTATGTATTAGGCAGTGTAGGCAGTACGGCAAGTATTACGGGGGCGTGTGCAAGCTTTTTATATAATTTGCAGCAAGCCTCTGAGGATATTAAATCTGGCCGTCGTAAGGTTGCCGTTGTGGGTTGCGCAGAAGCGCCCATATTACCCGAAGTAATAGACGGCTACGCTGCCATGAGTGCGTTGGCGACAGACGCAAATTTATGTGCGCTAGATGGCGTATCAACGCCTGATTACACGCGTGCCAGCCGACCCTTTGGTGAGAACTGTGGTTTTACCATTGCCGAGTCTAGCCAGTATGTGGTGCTCATGGCCGATGATCTTGCGTTAGAGATGGGTGCACAAATTTTTGGTGCCGTACCGGGCGTGTACGTCAATGCAGACGGGTTTAAAAAATCGATTTCGGCACCGGGTGCAGGTAACTATATTACTATGGCCAAGGCGGTGGGCTTAGCGCAAACGCTTTTAGGTAAAAACGCGGTGCAACATGGCTCGTTTATTCAGGCGCATGGCTCCAGTACGCCTCAAAACCGTGTGACCGAATCAAAAATATTTGACACAGTGGCTAAAGGGTTTGATATTTCCAATTGGTCAGTGTCGGCTGTAAAGGCGTATTTGGGCCATTCATTAGGCCCTGCAAGTGGCGACCAAATGGCGGCTACATTAGGCGTGTTTTCTCAGGGCATTATTCCGGGGATCAAAACAATCTCGGGTATTGCCGATGACGTCTATGCTGATCGTTTGGCTATTCATTGTGCCGATGAGCAAAAAGATCAGCGTGACCTTAAGGTGGCCTTTTTGAATTCCAAAGGCTTTGGGGGCAATAACGCCACGGCCACGGTTTTCTCGCCTACTGTTGCCAAGCAGTTCTTGGTGTCTAAGCATGGTAAAGCGGCCGTGACTCTGTATGAATCAAAACTATCGACCACAACAGAGCATGCCGCGACGTATTTAGATAAAGCGAATAAAGGCCAGTTAGATCCGCTTTATCATTTTGGCAAAAACATGATTGATGAACATGACATCGCGCTCAGTGAAAGCCAAATGAAAATACCAGGTTATAAACATGCCATATCACTGGATATTGATGAAGGCTACAGTGATTTATTTACACCTTAAATTTGCTTAAGTGAGTAAGCTATTGCAGTGCTTGTTTTTGCAACGCTAGTTTTTACAATGCTGGTTTGCTGCGTTAGTTTCTATAGTGCATTTTGGGGTGTGGCAAGGTTGTTAACGTGTGAGGGATAACATGACAATATCAAAACCGAGTGATGCTACAAAAGTGGCATCTGTGCAGAGTCAGCAAGCCGAGCGTGAGGCATTACTCGATAATGCCCAAGCGCCAGCATTAACATTGGGCGAGCGTATTATCGCGTTGCGGTTAAAACACGGTTTTTCTCAGCGTGAATTAGCGCGCAGGGCATCGGTAACCAACAGCACGTTATCAACCATCGAGCAAGGTAAGGTTAGCCCGTCGGTTGCGTCGCTTGAGAAAATACTCAATGCTTTTCCTATTTCATTTGAAGCGTTTTTTTCGTCGTCTAACTTATTGCCACAATCGGTGTTTAAGCCAGCAGATTTGGCGCAGGTCAATGTGGGCGCAAGCGAAATGCAGATGCTGGCGTTAGGCGATTCATCTATAGAGGGGTGCTACTTTGTCAAGCATCAACTTGCTCCGCACAGCTCAACGCAGCTTGACTGGCTCAACCCACATGGCGTGGTGGCGGCTTTATTATGCGAGGGCGAGTTAACGGTAGTGGTTGAGGGGAAAAAGCAGCACTTAGTAAAGGGTGATTGTTTGCATTTTTCACTCCAGCGTGATCATCAGATTATCAATGATACCGACTTTACCTGTTTATTGGCGTGTAGTTTTTTGCCGCATTAAAGATGCCATTGGCTACACACTCAAAATACAATTGAATATTTTTAGGCATACGGGTACATTGTCGTTTTTTTATTATTAAGAAGGGTAGTTCCATGGAATTAGCATGTTTAGATCTTGAAGGCGTACTTATCCCAGAAATCTGGATAGAGTTTGCTAATAAAACGGGCATTGAAGCGTTAAAAGCCACAACGCGAGATATTTCTGATTATGACGAGTTAATGACAATGCGTCTTAACGAGCTAGATAAAGCCGGTTTAGGTATCAAAGATATTCAAGAAGTGATTGCCACATTAAGCCCGTTAGATGGCGCTAAAGAATTTTTGGATTGGTTGCGTGAGCGTTTCCAGGTTATTATTTTGTCGGATACTTTTTATGAATTTGCTGGCCCGTTAATGGCGCAGTTGGGTTACCCCACGCTATTTTGCCACAAGTTAAGCATTGATGAGAACGACCGTGTTGTGGGGTATAACCTTCGCCAAGCCAATCCTAAGCGACAATCTATTTGTGCGTTTAAATCATTGTATTACAGAACAATTGCAGCGGGCGATTCTTACAACGACACCACCATGCTAAGTGAAGCCGATGCCGGTATTTTATTTCATGCACCGCAAAATGTTATTGAAGAATTCCCACAATTCCCGGCTGTGCAAACATTCGACGATTTGAAAAAAGAGTTTTTAAAAGCCAGTAACCGTTCATTAACACTGTAAGAGGCTGTATAGCAATATTTACAGTTAGCTGATGGTGAATGATTGAATAACTAAAAAGCCCCCGCAATATCAATTGCGAGGGCTTTTTATTGTTTGTTTTGACATGTTTATTTACATGTTGGATTTAATACTGTGTTACACACTGCATTCATCGTCAATATCGTCTGCGTGGCCTTCCCAGTCGTTAACGGCTTCGTGTGATAAGTAATAGGGTACATCAAGTAAATCTTCTACATAGTCTTCCATTTTCTTTCCTTTTTTTATTTTATCTTATCTGCTTTTGCATTGTTTTATTTGCGTATATATTTTGTTACGCATTGAATGAGTTTAGTTAAATCGGTCATATAAACAAACAATGAGTTAATTGATGTTTTTTTGACATGCCTTAAATATAGCAAGAGTTTATGACTTTTCTCTTACAGTCAGACATTTTTATTGTCATAAAGTTAAAATTTACAGAATAAGAAGCGATTTAGATCACGTTTGGTGTGCCTGATAACGACAAAACAGAAGGTGAAAGGTGGTTTGCAGGGCCGTTCAAATCGTTAATGGGTAGTTTTAGGAGTTTTAGGGCGGTGATTAGATAAACTAATAGCATTCAATGTGGGATCTTTAATAAAGCGTTACTAGGATTAATAGTGGCGCTTTATTAAAGTAATGTCCCAATAACGTTCTTTTAACTTGCGAAAAATTCGGCACGTGTTTGAGGGTTATTTTTAAATGATCCACCCAATGCCGTTGTTTGTGTTTGCGAGCCTGCATCCATAATGCCGCGAGATTTTACGCAGTAGTGTGTGGCATCAATCGTTACCGCAACGTTATCGGTTTGAAGTAGGGCTTGTAAAGCCACCAATATTTGCTGTGTTAAGCGCTCTTGTACTTGGGGGCGTTTTGCAAAAAACTGCACTATGCGGTTTATTTTAGATAAGCCAATAATATTGCTTGCGGGAATATAGGCCACCTTGGCAAAGCCATCAATCGTGACAAAGTGATGCTCGCAGGTACTGGTGACGCTAATGTCTTTTACCTTCACCATTTCATCGACTTGCATCTTGTTTTCGATAACCGTAATTTTGGGAAAGTTAGCGTAATCTAAGCCTGCAAAAATCTCGTTGACAAACATCTTAGCAATACGGTGTGGGGTTTCCGTTAAACTATCGTCGTTAAGGTCTAGGCCCAATGTTTTAAGTACTTGTTCCATGGCCTCTTTAATATGTGCGTATTTTTCGTCGTTACTATGCAAGTGCGGGGTCATTGGTGTTTCTATACCGCGCGCAACAAGGGCGTCTCGAACGATTATGGCTTCTGTTGAAAACTGATTCATTATTGTAGACGGCTCTTTAAGTCTGTTTCCCATGGGGCTCACCTTTAATTCGTTGTGATTTTACGTTGTTTTTAGCGCAGTTAAAACGTTTTTACTGCATTCTGGGATGTTTAACCTTTTAGTTGGCGGCCGCCGTCTAAAGCAAAGGTTCTTCCTGTTATATATTGGCTGTTAAAAATATAGTGTAAGGTGCTTGTGGCTTCCTTTGCTCCAGGTGCGGCGGGCAACAGCGATTTTTTAGCGGCTTTCGCTTTGTAGGTGTCGTTATCATGTTCGTTAAACATTAATAGTGCAGGCGCAATGTTGTTGACTTTAATGTGTGGGGCGAGCTGTGTTGCAAAAGATAACGTCATATTCGCAAGCGCTGCTTTAGATGCCGCATAGGCGATATGCTTTTTACTGCCTTTCTCCACAACGTAATCGGTCATGTGAATAATGTCGGCCATTGTTTTGTGTTGCTTGGCATAGGTAAGCAGTAGATCAGATAGTTCAAGGTTTAAAACATAAGGCGCAGTCACATGGATTTGCATATTGTGTTCGAGTGTATCGGTATGTGACTGGTTGCTTGATTCTGGTGTCCAAGACGATGCGTTATGGATAATACCGCGTAATTGAGTGTGGTTTTCTTTTATAGCGTGAATAAAGTTATCACGTTCTGTTTTATGGGTTAAATCAACCTTGTAACAATCTGCACCTAGGTTTGTGAGTGTCTTTATGCTCTCTCGCTCTGTACGGTATGTCACGATGACTTTAATCCCGCGTTCAAGTAACGATTTTGCAAACGCTAAGCCAATACGTTGTCCGCCGCCTGTAATGATGACAGCTGCCGATATGGTCATTATGGTGCTCTCGATACACTAAGCGTGACAGAAACAGAATCCGCAAAGCGAAGCGCGTGAGGTTTATCAACAGTGACGGATGCCTTGCTTACAACAGGGTGCTCGGTTGCAATGTTCAGTAGGTCTTCTACAAGCTTTTCAAGTAGTTTAAATTTGCCATGTTCGACATGGTTTATCATTCGCTTTGTGATGGTTTTGTAATTAAGTGCATCTGACTCATCATCAGTCTTGGAGGCATCTTCTGCGCCATAATGAATCTGTGCATTAATCACAATATCTTGTTGTTTAACCAGCTCTTCGGGGTTAAAGCCTATAAATGTACGCAACCGCAAATTTGTAATTGTTATCACAGCATCGTCTTTTATCCATGTGGTTGATGATGTGGTGTTTTGCTTGCTATCTATTGATGTAATGTTTTTCATAGTTTCTCCATTTTATACAGACTACGCACAATCTTTATGGGTTAGATCTGTTTAATACTAATCAAAGGTGGTGTGTTGGATAGAGTCACTTTTATTAAAATTGGGGTGGGACTACTTTTAATGATGAGTGCTGGTGAGTAGTAAGGGGTAGTCATGAGTGCTTATTTAAGCTTCTTCGTTAAATTTTTCTTATTTCTCTCTCATTCTAAAGTAGATTTACTGTTGGATTTAGGTTGAGTTGTGTCAAAAATTGTTGTTTTATGACTAAAAAGTATAACTAGTTCACATTTATACATATCTAACATGCGTTACTTCTTATATGTCCACGTTATAAGCATGATGAAAATGATTGTTTGGTAATATTTACTTATCAGATGGCTAAATATTGCTTAACCTGTTAAGCATGTAGACTGGATAAAATTTATGTTAATACGCAAGAAGAAAAACGCAAAAATAATTGCACATATAAGCAAATGCGCAGCGGGAGCGAGTTTAGTGACCATGCTTGCTGCATGTGGTGGTGAGCCTAATGTGGTGAATAATGACGGTTCAGTGAATACTCCTGTTCCTGCGCCTATACCTATGCCAACAGCGCCGGAAGCAGCTGAGCCTGTTTCTGAAACGCCGAACAACCAAGGGCCTGTTACACAACCGCCTCTGATTAATCCGCCAGTCATACAAGAACCAGTCACACAAGAGCCAGTGACACAAGAGCCAGTGACACAAGAGCCGGTGACACAAGAGCCAGTGACACAAGAGCCAGTGACACAAGAGCCAGTGACACAAGAACCAGTGACACAAGAGCCAGTGACACAAGAACCAGTGACACAAGAGCCAGTGACACAAGAACCAGTGACACAAGAACCAGTGACACAAGAGCCAGTAACACAAGAACCTACATCTGCTACGCAAAATATTTTGACCAGTGATGGTACGTTTGCCTTGGGTCAACAAAACTTTGTTTCTTTCTTTAATGACGAAGCACAGCCTGGCTCTATAGATTGGATGAATGAGGCGAGTGTCGATATTGGTAGCCTATCGTCAATGGTATGGCATGTTCAGCTTCAGCACCCCGTAAGTGTGATAAAAGATACTCTTTATACTGTATGTGCCGATGTTTCTGCTGAGACGGCAAGAACATTTGAGTTTGTGATTGATTCGAATGCAGATGACGGGTTTAAGTCACTCAACAGCATAGCGATTGGCGCAGAGGCGAATGCAGTTATCGAAATGGCCGATACGCAACCTCAAACGTTTCAATATACTTTTTATGCAAACACAACAGACGAAACTGCTCGTGTTGTATTTAGTTTGGGTACAAGCGACGTTAATATGACATTCGATAACATTGGTATGTACGAAGGTGAGCAGTGCGGTAACCCTAGTAATCTTAAGCCTGTTGCCGATACATCATTAGTTATTGCCGATATTCCATCGGCGGGTCGCGTTGATTGCCCTGCGCCACCACCCGCTGAAATTGATAAGCGAGCTCCAGGTATACCTGGCTTAGCCATCAATGAAAATCAATTAAAAACCCGCTTTGAAACGCAAACCCCTTTTGCTGCTAGCAGCTGGACGATTCCTTGGGATATGTTTGAGCCCAGTGCCGCTGCGAATAATTCAGCAAACGAGAAATTTCCGCTATTGGTTGTCTTGCATGGTGGTTATGGTAGTGAAGGTGCGGATGGGAACGTTACGCGTGATGTATTGCGTTACGCCATGGGATCACAAGATAATGGTTTACTCACCGATGCAAACTTAAACCGCTTCCCAAGTTATGTGATTGCACCGCATTGTCGTATGTCAGCGGCGGCTGCGCCCGTTGTGGTTAACGGGCAAGCGGTTGATCAGCCTTTGTGCGCGTTTGGCACAAACGAGTGGGCGTCTGGTGGCGGTGCGGCGAACTTTACGCCACAAAACGACCCTTCATTAGCGGGTGGGGCTGTGATTGAGTTAATCGAACATATGATCCAGACGCGTGATGTTGACCCATCAAGAATATATCTAACAGGTAACTCTATGGGCGGCGGCGGAACGTGGGATTTACTCACAAGACGTCCTGATTTATTTGCAGCTGCTTTGCCTGTATCTGGTCATACACCTAATCCAGATTATTTTAAAGCCATTGCCGATAGTAAAATTCCGGTATGGGCATTCGCAGGAAAAAGTGATTTTACCAACCCTATTACCGATACACGTGCTGCTGCACAGAGCATTGCAGATCAAGGCGGTTGTTTTTATTACACCGAGTATGAAAATGCGGCACACGATGATATTTTATGGTCTGGCCCCTATTTAGAAGATAGTATCTGGACGTGGTTATTTGACCAATCATTACCACAAGATAATGCGACACCTACTGACTCTGGATCGAGTGTGCCTAATCAAGGTGTAAGCGCCGATTACGAAGCGCCAAAAACAAATCGTGCACCCGTGATTGACGGCACGGCCGAAGCTTTGTGGGATGCTGCTCCTTGGGAAGCTATTGATACGCCTTGGTTGTTTGATTCTTTAACGGTACCTTCATCGGCTGCTGATTTTAGCGGTCGTTATAAAGCGGTATGGGATGCCAATAAGCTGTATGTATTGGTGGAAATTACCGATGATAAAGTGATTGACTGGAACGCAGAGCCAACACGTTTGTACTGGCGTGACGACACGGTTGAGATATTTATAGATGAAGATAAAAGTGGTGGGCCTCATCGAGGTCGAGCAACACCCGGCGATTTAGATGCAAATGCCTTCGCTTATCACTTAAGTACGCTGGGCGATAATGTTGATACGTTTGATGAGGTAAGAACCGTATTTGGTGATGATCATATTGAGTACAAGCGTGTTGAGGTTACACCGACAAAATCTGTATGGGAGATGGCTATCACCGTATGGGGTGATGATTATATTCTAAATGGGAATAGTACACCTGTTACCTTAACAGAAGGCAAGATAATGGGGTTTACTATGTCCTACATCGATACAGATGGGAATCAAGAGAAAAATCGAGAGCATTTTATTGGCTCTATTGATTCTCCTGGTCATCAAAATAACGAAGGATTTAAAACCGCTGATGGATTTGGGTCTTTAAAGCTGGTTAAGTAAGTTAAATTTAGGCTTTATTTGTTATAAATTTTGGTAGGCTTAGTCACAATATAGCTTGAAGCATTCACTGAAACCCCCTTAGATTTATGTCTAAGGGGGTTTTGTGTATTCATGGTTTGCGTTTAAAAGAAACCTATCCTTTTTATTTAAAATGGTTAAGAAACTTAACGACTGAAAATCGCGGTGGTACACTAAGCGCCGTTATGTTTAACCGACTGTTGTTATTTATTTGTTATTTACTGGATGCTCTCTTTTGAAAACACCTATTGTTATTGCCTTAGATTTTGATAATCAATCATCATGTTTACACCTTGTTCATCAATTAGATCCGTTACTTTGCCGTTTGAAAATAGGTAAAGAGCTGTATACCCATTGTGGTCCAGCCCTTGTTGAGCAGGTGCAAAAGCTAGGTTTTGATGTGTTTTTAGATTTGAAATTTCACGATATTCCTAATACCACGGCAAAAGCCGTCGCGGCAGCGGCGAGTTTAGGTGTATGGATGGTCAATGTGCACGCCAGCGGTGGTGAAAAAATGCTGCTCGCCGCAAAAGAGGCCCTTGTGAATATCAAAAACGCGCCACTTCTTATTGCGGTAACGGTACTCACCAGTATGTCTGATGATGATTTACTGGGTTTGGGTATCACCCGCACGGCGGCACAGCAGGCACTGTTCTTGGCTCAATTAACGCGTCAATGTGAATTGACTGGAGTGGTGTGTTCTGCCCATGAAGCTGCACAAATCAAGGCGGTATGCGGTCATGATTTTGCGACCGTCACGCCGGGTATTCGGCCATCATTTGCACAAAAAAATGACCAAACACGTATTATGACACCTGCGCAAGCAGTGGCTAATGGAAGCGATTATCTCGTTATTGGTCGGCCCATCACTCAAGCTGATAACCCGCTGCATGCACTTGAGCGTATCGTGCAGGAGTTAAATGGTTAGTTTATTGTAAACAGTATTGACGGGGTATATTTACCCGCACTAAGAGATAAAGGTGGGAGCTCGTCCCGCCTTATTAATCAGTATGACCCGAGAATAAATAGGCAGCACATGGTTATTTCAAGCACACACCTCAATAAAGTTATCACGCTAGATGGGCCAAGTGGTTCAGGTAAAGGTACTATATGTCGGCTCATTGCCAATGATATGGGTTATGAGTTACTCGATAGCGGTGCGCTTTACCGTTTAACGGCATTGAGCGCGCATAATCAGAATGTTGACTTTGCCAACGAGCAAGCGCTGGCCGCAATAGCGCATCACTTAGATATTGTGTTTATGGCTGGCGAGCAAGCCACTACAGCGCTTCTGAGTGGTGTTGATGTAACGAAGGCCATACGCGAAGAAAAAGTAGGCATGCTAGCATCAAAAGTTGCCGCATTTGGATTAGTAAGAGAAGCGCTTTTGGCTCGACAGCGTGCGTTTTTAACCCCCAAAGGTTTAGTGGCTGACGGACGTGATATGGGCACTGTTGTCTTCACCGATGCACCCGTTAAAATATTTTTAACAGCAAGCAGCGATGTGCGTGCACAGCGCCGTATGGCGCAATTAGCTCGTGCAAATATAACTGGCGATTACGATACAATTTTGCGTGATATTCGCCAGCGTGACGACCAAGATAGGAATCGTAAAGTGGCTCCGCTTATTCCCGCTCATGATGCGCATACTATTGATTGTAGCTATATGGAAATTATTGATGTGCAACAAGCAATTACTGATATTATTCAAAAGGCAGGTTTATGATTAATCGTGCGTTTTCGGTATGTAAAAAACTATTATTTATGTTGTGGTTACTGGTGATTGCGGTGTTGGGCGCATGGATTGCTATTGAGAACCCACAACCCTTTGCCCTCTCATTACCGCTCATCACGTTGCCTGAATTATCAGTGGGTGTGTACCTATGTATGGTTTTGGCCTTGGGTGTTGTGCTGGGGTTTTTAACGAGCTATTTAATTGTGACATCGCGTTTGTATTTTGCTTCCAGGCAACTAAAAAAAGCGAATAAACAGGTTGATGCGCTCTCTGCCCGCTCGGCGAATAAACCGCTGGTGGCCGAAAGTTCAAACAACCGTTCAAATAAATAGGCTGCTTCAAATGACCGCCATATATGTGTTGCTTGGCCTTATAAACGGTTATTTTATATGTTTGTATCGCGTGTATCTAGTTGCACAAGGGCAGCGCTTAATTAAGCGCTTCTTTCCTCACACACAATACTCGACTCGCCATATTACAGCACATTTTAATTCTTTATTTGAATCCCCGAATGATAATCCAAGTGACGCTTTCAAATGTGCTGTACCGCTGACGTCTCAGACAGTGGATGTGCATTTTGTGATGGGGCGATTACTGCGCAGTCAAGGCGATACCGCACAGGCAATTGCCGTTCATCAGCAATTAGCGGTTTCCCCTTTACTTAACACCCGATTAAACGGCGAAGCTCAACTGGCGCTAGCTGAAGATTATTTACATGCAGGTATGCTAGACAGAGCGGAAGCCATCTATAAAAGCCTGTCTGCTCAAGCCAGCACAGCTACCCCCCTTAAAGTTATATGCTTGAACAAATTAAGAGCGCTATATGAAAAAATGCAAGATTGGCAGCAAGCCATCGCGGTGGCCCATACGATAAAAGGGCAGGTTTTACATACAGAAGAGCAAAAAAGCGCCAGTCTCTATATAAACTATCAAGTTAATTATTGCTGTGAACTTGCACTGCAAGATAGCGAGCAGGGCGATATGGTATCAGCCGCTTCTATGCTCGCCACGGCAAAACGCTATAATGCCTCTCACCCAAGAATAGTCGTGGTTGAACTACATATGCTTTTACAGCAAGGCAATATAAACGAGGCGTTAGCGGTATTTGATAGCAATACTATAGCCGTGTCTATACTCAGTCTTGAGCAATGTTTACAGGCGTATTTCACTGTTTTGACGCAGCAGCCTCATGCAGCGTACGAGGCATCATTATTGGTATTGTCAGAAAAGTTGATCCAGTTGTATAACGACCAGCCGTTAGTACTGCTGCTTTATTATCGTATTCAGGTCGATGCTTTATTATCGGATATCGACACCCACATAGGTCAAGTGGATATTCGGCTTGTTGATGACACGCTCAGTGCGATACAAACAAATAACACGCTAATAATATTCAGGCCTTTATTACCTTTTATATTAACATTATCCGAATCGGCGTTGTCGGTATGTGATCGAGATGCGCTTAACCGTACACTGCTTGCCCAAGTTGCGTCTCATTTAGAGAAAAACAATACATTTGAATGCCGGTCTTGCGGCTATTCCCAGCGCGATAGCCAATGGCATTGCCCTGCTTGCCAAGCGTGGGATACGTTTATACCTCATTGCGATTAATCACAATATGCGGCCCTCATACCGTCTAAGTATCATTAAAGTTTTAGTGAGTGTGAAGTGCTGGCCCATGAAATAGCGATGTATTCAGGCTTAAAAAAAGGTAATGTAAGATTCTTTAAGTGCAGTGCTTTATTTATGTTGTTTTATTTTCTTTATTTTGATACCCTCGCGACCCTCTAAAGCACGTATCCAATTGAGCGTGTTTTAACTCTCTTTACATTATTGACCAGAAGCGTGATGTATAGAGGTCATTTAACCGGCCCGTGAACTGGTATCGCGGTAGAGCATTTCTTTATTTCGCGCGTAGTCGCCATTAAGGTTTTGTGCTGATATTTATATAGGTAGTGCAATGAGCGAGAGCTTTGCAGAACTCTTTGAAGAAAGTTTAAAAACAGTAGACATGGTGCCTGGTAGCATCGTAACTGGCGTTGTTATCGATATCGATCAAGATTGGGTAACAGTACATGCTGGTCTTAAGTCTGAGGGTGTTATCCCAGCTGAACAATTTTACAACGAAAAAGGCGAAATCACGCTAAGCATCGGTGACGAAGTGCAGGTTGCACTTGAGTCTGTTGAAGATGGCTTTGGTGAAACACGTCTTTCTCGTGAAAAGGCCAAGCGTGCCGAATCATGGTTAGTATTAGAAGCTGCCCATGAAGCAGAAGAAGTGATCACAGGTGTGATTAACGGTAAGGTTAAAGGTGGTTTCACTGTTGATGTTGCGGGTATCCGTGCATTCTTACCAGGTTCATTAGTTGATGTTCGCCCAGTTCGCGAAACAACTCACCTTGAAGGTAAAGAGTTAGAATTTAAAGTTATCAAATTAGACCAAAAGCGTAACAACGTTGTTGTTTCTCGCCGTGCGGTTATGGAACAAGCTAATTCAGAAGAGCGTGACGAGTTACTTGCTAACCTACAAGAAGGTCAATCTGTTAAAGGTATTGTTAAAAACCTAACTGATTACGGTGCCTTTGTTGATCTTGGCGGCGTAGATGGCTTATTGCACATCACCGATATGGCTTGGAAGCGCATTAAGCACCCAAGTGAAATCGTTGCTGTTGGCGACGAAATCGACGTTAAAGTACTTAAGTTTGATCGCGAGCGTAACCGTGTATCTCTTGGCCTTAAGCAATTGGGTGAAGATCCATGGGCTGCAATTACACAACGTTACCCAGAAGGCGCCAAAGTTAAAGCGGTTATCACTAACCTAACTGACTACGGTTGTTTTGCTGAGATCGAAGAAGGCGTTGAAGGTCTTGTTCACGTTTCTGAAATGGACTGGACAAACAAAAACATTCACCCATCTAAAGTTGTTAGCTTAGGTGATGAAGTTGAAGTGATGATTCTTGATATTGATGAAGAGCGTCGTCGTATTTCTCTTGGTATTAAGCAATGTCAAGAAAATCCATGGGATGCGTTCTCTAGCCAGTTTGCTAAAGGCGACAAAATCAGCGGTAAGATCAAATCTATCACTGACTTTGGTATCTTTATTGGTCTAGACGGCGGCATCGACGGTCTTGTTCACTTGTCTGATATTTCTTGGAACGAAGCCGGTGAAGAAGCCGTTCGTGCATACAAGAAAGGCGATGAGATCGAAACTGTTGTTCTTGCTATAGACCCAGAGCGCGAGCGTATTTCTTTAGGTATCAAGCAGTTAGACGAAGATCCGTTCACGTCTTATGTTACAGCTAACGACAAAGGTACTATCGTTACTGGTATCGTCAAAGAAGTTGATGCTAAAGAAGCTATTATTACATTGGCTGAAGACATCACAGCAACATTGAAAGCGTCTGAGATTAGCCGTGACAAAGTTGAAGATGCTCGCAATGTATTAAAAGAAGGCGACGAAGTTGAAGCGAAGATCACAAACGTTGATCGTAAGAACCGCTCAATCGTACTTAGCGTTAAGTCTAAAGACGTTGCAGAAGAAAAAGCAGCCATCAAAGAGCACAGCAGCAAAGTATCAGAAGATTCATCTCCTGCTACGCTAGGCGATTTGATCAAAGCACAAATGGAAAACAAGAACTAATCATTCGTTTTGTTTTTCAAAAAAGCGGCTTTTTAGCCGCTTTTTTTATGCCTGTTAATTATTCATTTATATTCTTTCATTCCTTTATCACGCTGTTCGCCAGCACTTTCTATTAGATGGATCTAAATTTGTTTTAGCATAGCCTTCAATCTATTTTACTCTTAGTATCATTAAGGTAACGCGATTTGAGCCGTTCTTAAACATATTACATCACGCTACATTCCCTGCTATACCTAAGTAAACGGCTATTTTTTCAAAGCATATGTTAGTTATATACCTATAGGCAGACGAGAAGTTAAAGGGTTGATTGTATTTATGTGGTTATTAAAAAAAAATGTAAGATGTTATATCATTGGGGTATGCATCTTATTGTGCATGTCGGATGGCGTATTAGCGCAACAACCTGCCGATGTTCGGTTGTTGCTCGATGTATCTGGCAGTATGAAACAAAATGACCCATCTAATTTAAGGCAATCATCCATTGCGCTGTTAATGCAGCTGCTTCCTGAAGGTAGTAAAGCCGGTGTTTGGGCATTCTCAACCGATACAACGCCATTGATGCCACATGGTGTTGTGGATGCTGCATGGAAAAAACGCGCTACGCGAGCGGCGTCCAACATTGATTCAAAAGGTTTATTTACCAATATTGGTGGTGCGCTTGAAGAAGCGTCATTTGAAGGCAGTGATCAATATAATAAAAGCATTATTTTACTGACCGACGGTATGGTTGATATTGATAAAGACCCTGATTTGAATAAAGAAGAGTGGCAGCGTATTTCATCTGATGTCCTCAATGATGTAAAAGCAAAAGGTTTTGTTATTCATACTGTCTCTTTATCTGATAATGCAGATAAAGAACTTATGGAGGCTTTATCGTTAAACACCGATGGTTTAGCGCAAGTGGCTAAAAATGCTGATCAATTATTGAAAGCCTTTTTGAAAACCTTTGATGCCGCAGTTCCAACTGATCAAGTTCCTTTATCGGGTAATGAATTTGCTGTGGATTCTAGTGTTGAAGAATTCACAGCCCTGATATTTAAAAAAGCCTCTCAAGAATCGGCTACATTGCTAATTAGCCCTGACAGTAAAACGTATTCCGCTCGAAAGAAAGCGTCATTTATTAATTGGTATGAAGGCGATAGTTATGATCTGGTGACTGTGAAGCGTCCATTAGAAGGTACATGGATGGTCAATGCCGATATGGATGACGATAGCCGCATCACGATTGTGAGCAATTTAAATCTTGGTGTAGAGGGCTTACCTAATAATGTGTACTTAGGGCATGAGCAGATTGTTACGAGCACTCTAAATGAAGATGGCAAGCCTATTACACGCTCTGCTTTTTTAAAATTAATGCGTGTAAAAGCGACGTTAAAAGCTGGTAATTCATTGAATAATTTAAAAGAAGTATGGGCAGAAGATTGGCCCACAAACCGCGCTCCTCGTGCAGGTAAATTTACATTTACTCTTCCTAAAATGGATCAAATTGGTTTTTATGAAGTAACCTTACTGTTGGATGGTCGTACTTTTCAGCGATCATTTACGCATCGTTTGACGGTTAGGCAAGCGTACAGCACAGAAATAGAGCAAACATCTAAAGAGAATCAAGCGCACACCTTAACTGTTTTATCGCAGACGCCAACAATTAATACCCAAAAAACGCACATAACATTATTGATAACTGACCCAGAAGGAACGCAAACACCCCAAGACATGGTTATGCTTAAAGAGGGTGATTGGCAGGCTACTGTTTTACCCACACAGAAGGGACAGTACCTCATTGACATTAATATTGATGAAGTAAATAAGTCGGGTAATACTCAAACTATTGAGTTGGAGCCTTTAACATTTACATCGTCAATTGAGGTGGTTGAAGAGGTGGTAGCGCCGGAGTCAACAGAAGAATTACAGCCTAAATCCGGTACGCCAGCATGGTTAATTTATACTTTAATTGGCATTGGTAATATTATTTTATTTGGCGGCTTATTTTTTATTATCAAAAAGCTATTTGGAAAGAAAAGTTCCGACGATTCCGACGATGAATTAGCCCTTGAGACTACGCCTGAAAGTGATAGCTCAGAAGTACCGACTAAAAATGAAAAAGAGCCTGCCAACCCCATCGAAAAACTCAATGAAGAAGATGATGACGATGGAGAGCCACCTATGGAGGATCTTAATTCTGTTGATGACCTTGATGAAGAGCCACCGATGGAAGGGCTTACATCGGATGAGCCTGATAATAACGATATTGAGCTGTCTGAAGATATTGATGGCGACGCATCCGCCGAAAATAGCATTGATAATACGTTAAGAGATACTGATACAAACCCTGAGATAGACGATGACGATGTTGACGCCGACGATATTGATCCCGATGAAGTTGATATTGACGCTATTATGGCTCAGCAAGAGAGCGCTGAACAAGATAGCAAAGAAGCCCCAGAGGTAAAATCACAAGAAGAAGATATTGACGATGCCATTAACGACTTATTAAATGAGCTGGAAGGTGACGACGATATAAAGTAATTCAAAAGATATTGTCATCATAGCGTGACAATGTATTAGATGAATTATTTAACTATTTATTTATAGATACGCTATTAAAGCAAGATGCCCTTTAGTATGATTTCAATAGACTATCAATAATCATCGGCTGGTATGTTATGACCCGTTAAAACGTGTTGGGTATTATAGCCGGTGTATTGCCGTGTTTTGCATAAAAAAGGCTCAAATATGTTACAACTCTTTTCGCCCGTTGGTAAGGTTCAAAAAGACCGCATAATTATGCGTGAAACAGATGAACGTATGGCTAAATATAGCCGACGGGGATTGATCTTTAATTTCGTGGCTTTTTTGATTTGTTTAGTTGGCGGTGAATTCGTCGATCAGAATAAAACTCTGACGTTTATTTTAACTGCGGGTTTATTGTTTATCACCTTATTGCGTGCGGTGTACTTATTTCGCTTTGACGTGCTTTATCCGCGTGGTCCAGCCAGGTGGCGAAACCAATATTTTCTAGCAACATTATTGGGTGCTTTTTGGTGGGCAGTTATTTTATGTAGCGCCACATTACTGCTTAAAATGCAGGCTGAGGCAGCCGTTTTTTGGCTCTACACTGTTATTTTCTTTACCACTACTGCACATGCTTTTGCTCCGTATAAGCGATTCTTAGGGCTGTATCAGTTTATTGGTTTAATACCTGGCGCTATTGCTGCTTGTATGCTTTTTACCCTTGAGGGGTATTTGTATAGTTTATTGATCTTCGCTTTGTACTTTATGCTGCTACACCAAAGTGGCTTGGTATCTCAGAACTACTGGGATAAGTTAGAAAATGAATATGTCTTATCTCGTAAAACCGGCATGATAGAAGAAGAAAAGCGTGATACGCAAGCATTGTCAAAACTCAGCCTCGAATTTATTCATGCCTTACACCACAAATATGAAGTGGTTGAGCAATCTCGTTACGAGGGTGATCCGCATAATTACGAACATAATAAAGAATATATACACCGCTGTTTAGCTGATTTTAATTGTGTTTTTAAAAGCGGATTTAAGCCCAAAAAAGCGGTATTTAATATACGCCACGAATTGGCTCATACCGTATCTAAATTTGTTGAAATAGGTGAGAAAAAAGGAATTGAAGTTGAATCATCTCTATCATCAAATTTACCCATGCGGTTGAGAGGCGATGCATGTTACTTATCTAAAATGATTAACAGTTTAATGAATATGGCAATGGCGAATTTATCAAGCGGCATTGTTATTATTGAAGCCGATTATTTTCGTGATAATGATACCGATGGGCAGTTACATATTACTATTTCGCAAACAGATTTATCTAAGAAAGCGTCGTTTTTTTCTATGGAGAAAAGCTTTAAAAGTCTGCTTGTTGAAACTTTAGATTTCTATGTCGCTAAAGGTATTGCCTCCGTTTTGGGCGGGAAAATAGACATTGTAGAGACTCCATCAGGGGTGAATAAGTTAAGCCTCAATATAAAGTTAGAAGCCGGGGAGCCTTCAGGAAAGTTGGATTTTCATCGTAACTTGTTTCGTGGCCGCAATGTTTTAGTGGTGCATAATAATGCGCAAGTAGTCGATATTAAACGTCGAGAGCTTGAATCTTTGGGGTTTAATGTTTTAACTGAAACACAATATGAGCGAGCAGAGCAGCGCTTAGTGCAAAGCCACCAAACCGATAGCGCAATAGAAAGTGTTATTTTTTATGCGTCTAACAATGATGCCGTTGATTTTAATAACCGCTTAATTGGTCATGATGAGTTAGTATCAGTACATCAATTGATTGTTGCGTCGTTACCTTTACAGCAATTATTATTTTCAACAGGTTTTGCTAAATCAGATAATGTGCACCTTATTTCTCGGCCCGCTGGTTTTTTTGAGTTGGAGTGTGCATTCTTGCATTTATATGATGACGTACCTGAGTATGCTTCTTCTGTTCAAACTCAGGCAAGTGCAACCATTTTATATTATACAAACTTAGCTACTTTAACGTCGGCTGTGCAGAAAGTGGTCGAACCGTTCAGAGATAAATTAGTGTTAATTAATAGTGAGCAACACCTGTTGGATTACTTTAATGAAAATAGCGAAAATATTGATTTGATTTTACTGGATACAGATCAGATTCAGCATTATGATCATGCCGTTAATTCTATACGCGAGCGTGAAAATACGCTCGGCGTCGATGTGCGTGTACCCATTGTTGGGCTGGCGGATAAGCATGCGTGCGCCGCAGAAACAGGTTTTGAGCGCGGTATCGATGATTTTATTGTCACAAGCCAAAGCCAAAAAGAAACCACACGTTTAATGCATTATTGGATTAATTTGCATTGCGCATAAAAAAACCGCACTCATGAATATTTGAGGTGCGGTTTTATTGATGCTTTATTGTATCTTTAAAAAAACTAAATACTAAACTCTGTCCAGATTGGGCAGTGATCTGATGGTTTTTCAAGCGCACGCACATCATAATCAATACCACTAGCGACTGTTTTAGTTGCTAGAGATGTTGAGGCAAGTACAAGGTCAATACGTAATCCACGCTTAGGCTCTCTCTCAAAGCCTTTACTACGATAATCAAACCAGCTGTAGAGTTCATCGGTTATATTTGTGTTCACTTGGCGGTATGTGTCTACCAGACCCCAGTTTAGGAGTGTGTCTAGCCATTCTCTTTCTTCAGGTAAAAAGCTGCACTTTGCATCCCGTAACCAGCGTTTGCGATTAGGTTCGCCAATCCCAATATCGGTATCGGTATGTGAAATATTCATATCACCCATCACAATCACATTTTGATTAGGGGTATAATTTTTGACTAAATGCTGTTGCAAGTCTTCATAAAACCGTTTTTTATTCGGAAACTTTGTTGGGTGCTCGCGGCTCTCGCCCTGAGGAAAATACCCATTCATAACCGTGATTTTTTCACCGTTTTCCAATGTGAATTCACCTTGAATAAAACGTTTCTGAGATTCATCGGTATCGGTAATAAACCCCTTTTGACACGAGTCAAAAGGCAGTTTTGACATAAGCGCCACGCCATAATGGGTTTTCTGACCATGAAACTCAACGTGGTAGCCCAGTTTTTCAATCTCTTCAATAGGGAAGTCGGGGTCATTTACTTTAGTTTCTTGGATACCAATAAACATAGGGTCATGTTTATCGATAACAGCCTGTATTTGATGCAAGCGAATACGCAAGCTATTAGTATTAAATGACACGCATTTCATTTTGTTATTACTCGCTTTCTGTTAAGGGTGCTGCTTGAGCCGCATTATGCTTGGCAATGGTGGCTTTTAGTAGCGTAATATAATCAACTAAAATATGCCCAGCCTCTAATACTTCGGCATCTTCATCAAGCTTTTCTATTTTATCCAAATTTTTTGTCGATGTTGATATTTTTGATTTTTCCGCCTCTTCTTCAGTTTCAGCTTCTTCCTTAAAGGCTTCGTAATCTTTATAGGGTTTCATCCCTTTACCAATACGACGTTGATTCTCGATTTCAACAGAGCGTTGTTCAATTTTCTGTTTTTCTTGTAGTCGCACTTTTTCGTTAAGCGATACGGTCTTTTTGTTTTTGTTCTCTGCTAAAAAAGCTATTTGATTTTTGACAAAGGTAAAATCAGGGTCTTCTTTAATGCGCACTTTATGACGAAAGCTTAATGGTTCGATAAAGTTAGGTATGTCGATATATTTAGGGTGTTTTACTGCGGCTATGCGATCCCAAGGTAAGGCGTCATCATAGGCAGATTCACCGACTTCTGTTAGGTCAATAACAGTAGGAAAAGTGATATCAGGTACAACACCGCGGTGTTGTGTACTATCACCCGACACACGGTAAAATTTAGACTCTGTTAGTTTAAGCGTACCTTCAATAGTGGGTGTCACTGATTGAACCGTACCTTTGCCGAACGTTTGTACGCCAATAATGAGGCCTCTCTGATAATCTTGTATTGCGCCTGCAAAAATTTCACTGGCTGAGGCACTAAAGCGATTAACCAAAACAGTTAAGGGGCCACGGTACAGCGCACGATGCCTGGCGTGATTTCTACGGTCGATGTAGCCGTCGGGTGTTCTGATTTGTACAACAGGCCCCTGATCAATAAATAAATCAGTAAGCATTGTGGCTTCTTTTAGTGAGCCACCGCCATTATTACGTAAATCCAAGATGACGCCGTCAACTTTTTCTGCCATGAGTTTTTCTAACAGTTTAGCGACATCGCGTGTGCTACTACGGTAATTAGGGTTGAGTTTATTGGCTTGATCAAAATTAATATAAAATGCGGGTAGATGGATAACGCCAATTTTCTTAATGTCATCCTCACCGTCGGGTACAGTAATAATGCCATATTTGGCTGCTTGGTCTTCTAGTTGCACTTCATCTCGACGAATTTTAATGACTTTAGTCACGCCGTTTACTTCATTTTTTGGCAGAACTTCTAAGCGAACGATAGTATTTTTAGCGCCTCGAATCTTATCTACAACTTCATCCAGACGCCAGCTCGTTACATCGACCAGCTCGCCTTTTTCTCCTTGTCCAACGGCAACAATTTTATCTGCGGGTTTTAAATCACCTTGTTTAGCGGCTGGGCCACCAGGGACTAAGCTAACAACTTTGGTGAATTCATCTTCGGATTGTAAAACTGCACCAATACCCTCTAATGATAAAGACATATTAATGTTGAAATTTTCTGATGTGCGGGGTGACCAGTAATTTGTATGTGGATCAAACAGCAATGTTAACGCGTTAACCATAACTTCAAATGCATCAGCACTGGATTGTTGTTTCACACGATTAAGTTGATTCTTATAGCGTTTAGTGACTGTTTCGCGTGCTTCTTCGATGCTTTTGCCTGTGAGTTTAAAATTAAGAAGCGCAAGTTTTATACGGTTATACCAGAGGGTATCTGCCTCTGCGGTAGTCTTCGCAAATGGCATTTCAGACCGATCAATCACCATTTCTTCGTCTTTAGAAAAGTCAAATATAGTCTCTTTATTTTCTAATGTGTTTATGACAGTTTCTAAGCGTGCAATGACTCTTTTTTGGTAAGTTTTGTATATTTCGAATCCAGCATCTAGTTTACCGGTTTTAAAAAAATCGTCGTAATTATTTGCGTTTTTCTTAAAAGCGGTAATGTCTTTTTCATAGAAAAACATTCTACCTGGGTCAAGGTTATCAATATATTTGTCTAAAAAACGTTCAGATAAAGAATCGTTAAAGGCAAGGTCACGATAATGCCTAGCATTGAGTTGTGCCACTACATTTGCAATGGTTTTAGATTGCATTTTTGTAGGTTTAAGTTCTTTCTGGGGCGGGGCTTTAGCCGATACACCTAGAGAGAAAATAGCAATAAGAGCACAGGTAAAAATCGATGTTTTTATCTTCATAGTTATACTTTTATCCAATTACACGAGGCACTTAACAAGCACCATGAAATAGTGAGCTAATGACATGATTAATGCGATATTCGATGCCGCAGTATGACGAAGTAAAACATAACGGCACTTTTAAAACAGGCTAATATAACCTCAGTTTTGTTTTTGACGCTTTAGAGCAATTCTAATTGTACACCATGCGCGGCGACAAATCCTATGGAGCATTTTGCATGTTTGTACAGATTAAAGCCTTTAACTGGAGGATGTCTATATTAGTCAATAGTTATGCTTAAAAATTCGGTTTAGATGCCCTTTAAATATCTTAAGCGTCTTTTGTGTACGAATCTTGACAGTTAAAATTCGCGTAAAAAGAACGAACTCTCTACTTATAGGTTGCACTTTGAATCACATTATTCTTTTTTACGACAGTTCTTGCCCATTATGCTTACATGAAGTGCGTATGCTCGAAAAGCGCAATGCAGATAACAACTTGTTATTGGTTGATTTACACGACGAAAATGCTTTAGCGCGTTATCCTCACGTGAAGAAGCAAAAGGCTATGGCAATTTTACATGCGCAAACGTCAAGCGGCGAAATGGTATTTGGATTAGATGCAACTCACGCCGCATGGTCTGCTGTTGGCTTGGGGTATCTTTCTGCGCCTTTAAGGTGGCCTCTTATACGATATGTGTCTGATTTTTTTTATCGCGTATTTATATCGAAAAGGCACATTATTTCACGTTTACTAACAGGAAAGGCTTATTGCAATAACAACACTTGCGGGCCAATAAAAAAGGCACAATCCAATGAATAATCAGTCTGTTAGTATCGTTATTGGGGCTTCGGGTGGTATTGGTATGGCGACATTACAATACTGTTTACAGCATAAAGTAAGTGATTTAGTGGTTGCGATCAGCCGTGAACCTCAAAACGGTATGGCGATAGATCAAGAACCTGCCTTAACATGGTTGCACGCAGATGCGACAGAAGAAAAAATTAAAGCTGCAGTTAATCACATTAAAAATATGGGCTTACCAAGCGAGATCTTTATTTGTTCTGGTTTTTTACATGATGAGAAAAACACGCCAGAGAAGCGTATTGAAAATTTTAGCCCTGATTTATGGGCTAAAACCACAGAAGCAAATACGTTACTGCCTATATTATGGTTAAAACATTTGATGCCACTTTTAGTTAAAACAGATGCATGTAAAATCTCTGTGTTGAGCGCGCGCGTGGGTAGTATCGATGATAATCATTTGGGGGGATGGTACAGCTACCGCGCCAGTAAATCAGCCTTAAATATGTTGCTTAAAACAGCGGCAATTGAATTTTCTCGCCGAGCAAAAGGCGTTAAAATTATTAGCTTTCATCCAGGTACAACCGATACGGGTTTATCTAAGCCCTTTCAAAAGAATGTCCCTTCGGATAAATTATTTGATGTCAATTTTGTTGCACAGAGGTTAGTTGATCTGACTAGGGAATCAAAATCAGATAACATGCTAAGCTTTATAGATTGGGATAATAAACCTATTAAATGGTAACGCGCATGGTACTCACCGCAGATTGATCATTGTTTGCATATCGCCCTTGAATTAGATTAAGACCTATTCCTTCTATACGGCATGTGAGCTCTCTTTATTCTTACTCTATCTTGTGTTGTGTTAAACATCTTTGCCTTTCACTGTTTGATGTATCGCTTAAAAAAATCTTGCTTTACATACGTAGGTACTAGCTACACGTTCTAGGCAACCTCTGATTAACCTCGCGGCATCTCTGGCTTTCAGAAAGTTTTTCTGTTTAGGCGGCTGAGAAAGGCGGGCTGGTTGCCCACCGAGCGAAGTCAACGCAGACAGTTTCCCCAGTACTTGAGAGTAGTGCTTGAAAGTAGTACTTGAGCGCTTTCTGAAAGCCCCAAAGGGCGCGACCTAGAGCAGTCACTTGCGTTGTTATCATTTTGCCAAGGCCACGGGTCATATTTGCTAAGGGCTACGGCCACTAGCTGCAAAAAACGCCTAGCCATTAACCGCTCTAGGTCACGCAGAGACGCGACGAGGTTAATCAGAGGCCCGCTAGAACTATGGATCTTCCTGTACTTATAGTTGGTACTTAAATCTCACCCCGCACCTTGGCTCTAGGCGGGGGATGAGTTATTTTCAGTGATGTTGATTTTATTCAGTCAACGATTATTTTTTGGTCCATTCAAAATCTTTAAAGGCATCGTCAATGGGTGTTTTTGCTATATGGTTTGTATAGTTACTCATGACTTTCTGGCTAAGTGCTAAGACAATCTCAAGTACATTCTGTTGCGTGTAACCCGCTTGATAAAAAAGCTCAAGTTGATCCTGATTAACATCGCCACGCTGCCTTACCATTTGAAGGGTGAAGTTACGCAGCGTATCTAATTTTTCAGTTGGAAGCGATGTTTCGTCGCGTAATGCATTGATGATTGTATCGGAAATATTCATCGATTTAGCAATACCAGTGTGAGCAGGAACGCAATAATGACAATTATGTTCGACGTTAATGGCTTGCCATACAACGGTTTTTTCGTCGTTATTAAAACTGCTATTTAAAAATAATTCATGCAAGACCTGATAACCATCCAAGAGTGTGGGCGCTTCAGCCATAACCGCATGTAACCCAGGAATCATACCAAATGCCTGTTGAGATTTTTGAAGCAGTGGTTGGGCAGCATCTGGTGCTGTTTCTGGAGTGTGTAATGTAAATTCAGTCATTTTAGCCTCGTTTTTGTTTGTAAATTTTTGAGTGATCGTTCAATAATATGAATACTATATTGCAATTCATTCTTCGTCAAGATAAAATTGAATGATCATTCAATAATTTTAAGTTTTATTTTATACCTGTTTGGAGGTAATAAATATGGCGCGTAAAGCGAATTTTAATCGGGAGGCAGCCCTTGAAAAAGCCATTGAGTTATTTTGGTCCAAAGGGTATTACGCTTCCTCAATGAAGCACATCGAGAATGCGTTAGATATGCGCCCTGGTAGCCTCTATGCGACATTTGGGAATAAGGCGGGGTTATTTAGTGAGGCGCTTGATGCTTATGCATCTCGCTCGGGACAGGAATTTTGTATGATAGTGGCATCCTCGCCGCGTATTTTAGACGGTTTAAAAAAGTATATTCGCTCATTAGCTCAGCCTTGCGATGGTAAAATTAAACAGCCAGTACAAGCTTGTATGGTAATAAAAACATTACTAGAAATAGGAGCCGAAGACCTTGATTTGCATGCTAAAGTAGAAGGCATTTTGGCGGTGTTCGAACAGCAGATATGCGATGTTTTACTGAAGGCTCAAGTATCCGGTGAAATACAAGATAGCGTCGATTGCGGGCGTTTAGCTCGATTATTACAAACTCATATTAT
>CAKZUG010000107.1 GCA_937920545.1 uncultured Saccharophagus sp. | reverse complement strand
TCTAAACGACGGTATTCCATGGGATGAGGCCTTTAGTAATGCAGCTTTACCGGCTGAATTACTCACAAACTTACAAAATAAAGCCATGCAGTTTACGACTGAAAAAACAGTCGTGTCGCTGAATATTATTAACAGTGAACGAACTGATATGATTGGCGCCTGGAGCAGTGAAGGTGTGATTGAGTCTGAAGCACCTTGGGCTGATCGTGATTTCACCTCCGAAGAGGTGGTTACCGCTTACGTCAATTACGCCATAAGAGTGATTGATGAGCTCGATGCTGATTACCTTGTGTATGGTGAAGAAGCTAATCTACTGTTGTTGAATGCCCCTAGCGAATATACCGCATTTGTGGAGTTTGCCGAACAAGTATACGATCGTTTAAAAATACAACGTCCCGCCGTAGATTTATTATTTTCAGTTGCTTTGCGTAGCCCAAGTAGCATCGACACTGCGACGGTGACAGACCGTATTGATGAGCTCATTCCCTTTACCGATATTGTGGGTCTTAGTGTATATCCATACCGTTACTTTACGCACAGCAGCCTCAGTAACCCTGCTAACTTACCATCCGATTGGTTATCGCATATGCGGGTTATCTCTCAAGGTAAACCGCTTGCCGTTACTCAAACGGGTTGGATTGCAGAAAATTTAAATTTAGAAAATGAAAATAATTTTGCAGTAACAGGCACGCCAGTATTGCAAGAAGCCTATCTAGATTTACTGTTTAAAAGTGCTAATGAGTTTGCCATGCCCTTTATTACTTGGTATTCGATTATTGATACAGATGCACTCATTAATGAAACAAATACCGATGACGTAGACAGCCCAAATACTTTCAGGCAAGACACAGGGCTACTTGATCAAACGCTGACTGCACGTGAATCATTTACAACATGGCAGAGCCGCTTTAGATTAAATAAGCTATAGGCATTCATCACCGTTAACAACACACATTATTAAAATTTAAATCGCATGATTAAATTCAGTAATGTGTGTGATATTAGCGGTATTAAAAGTAGATTTTACTGTGTGGGTATTTAAGGTTGGGTAATGTTTATTTTACGTGTTTGGTAAAATACTGGGCATCTTAAAAGCCTTTCCTAGTAATTCAATGCCAGCAGCAACACGGAGCAAATCAGCGGTAATAGCGTCTATTTTTGCTTCGGCCATGTCTTTTTCTCTCAGGTTTAGCATAAACGCATCGCTGGCACCTTGATTGAAACGGCTTTTTTCCTGTTCTAATAATGTTTGTGTGATGGCCGCACGCTTTTCGGTGAGCTTTGCTTGTTCACTGGCGTTAACATACTTCATTTTTGATTGGTGTAATGTGACTTTTAACGCTTCAGATAAGCGTTGACGTACAAACTGTAATTCTTCAATTTTAGCCGAGCTTTTAATTATTTTACCCTTCGCTTTACGCCTTTCTAATGGCATTGAAAACTCAAAACCAACATAGCTTTCAAACCCTTCGCGCGTAGCGCTGCCATCACCAGCATCTTGACTTAGTTTCATAATCATATCGGCGTTGGGCTTAAGCTCATTTTTAAAAAGCAGTTGCTTGTTATTTTCTTTTAAAATAGCGTTTTCAACATACTGAATATCAGGGTGTGCGGATAACGCTTGTGTTAACATGTGATCCATATTTGAAAAGGCCTCACTCAAAATAAAAGCAGGCAGAGCAGGTGTCATATCTTGAGGGATTTTTTTGGGTCGGCCGTTATCATCACGCCAATACAAAGCTAAATCCATTGCTCGCATAGCCACTTCATTTTTAACCTTTAATAGTAGCGCTTCTCGTTTAAGGACATTTTGCTCATTGTCTAATAAATCAATTCTTGCTGAATAACCTAATTTAATACGTTTATAAATAGCGTCTTGTCGAGCTTTTGCATTGACCAATAATTGCTTATATACACTTAATTGTTGCACTGCACTTAACCATTCAATATAGGCAAGCGATGCGCTAAAAAGTACCTGATTAAGTACGGCATTTTGTTTAAGGGTTTCTGTTAAGATATCTAAGTCCGCATTTTTTAACGTAAGACGATAAGCATCAATTTCACGATCACGTAATAATGAAAAAGATACCCCCACCCCGAGTTCACCACGGTCTAGTGTGACAAATTGATCTTCATATACCGGGAATATACCTTCTGATATACGGTATTCAGCAAACACCTTTGCGTTAGCATAGCGCAAGGGTTTGATAATTTTTTGATTAGCATAAAAACCATCATAAAAACCCGATGTACGTTTACGCATTTCCTGTGATATTTTAATATCGAAAGCACCTTCAGCCGATAAACGGCTAGCATGTACTTGTTGTAGTTTTAGCTTTGCTTCACGTATTTTAGGGTAATGCTGCCTCGCGGAATCGAGGACTTCATGCAGGTTAAGTGTACTATTCGAAAAACAATTCGATACCCAAAGCGAAGCCATAGAAGCCATAATAATGGTTATAAGTGGTAGGTTACTTTTCATTAGTGTCTAAACCTGGTCCAGAGTATTCAGGAGGAAAGCTGTTAAGTTGACGCCACAACTCATAACCTAGGCTAACTTCATTCAATAGCACCCAGCCTTTTACTTTACTACCCAAAGATACATAACCTTGTGTTGGCCACGGTGTGTCGTTAGGGTCTTCAACCAACCAAATGTTGAAGCGTCCGTTTTGAGTGGCAAACGGTTCAACAAAGTGAACAACAGCACCAAAAGTACCAATGGCAGCCGAAGGCCACCCACTAAATTGAAAAATAGGCCAGCCATCAAATTGTAGGCGGGCTTTTTGGCCTTTTTGTAACAGCGGCATATCTAATCCGCTGATACTCATGAGTACAGCGCGCTCTACGTTGCGGGGTATAAACGTTGCTAAAGCGTCACCCTCTTTAACATACGTCGCACTGCCAGCAGAAATAAGGCGTGAAATAATACCGTCTTCAGGGGCTAACTTTGTTTGAGATGATAAGCGAGATAAGCGTACATCAACCTTGTTTACTTTTGCGTGAGTTTCAGATTGTTTCGCTGTGTGTTGGTTATATTTGATGCTCGATTGCTCTAAGCTTCGTTGGGATACTAACCCTTGCTCAAAGAGTTTTTTATGACGTTCATAATCGATTCGCGCTGTTTCGGTAGAGACTAGATTGGCCTTGTGTTCATAGGTAACCGCGGCTTTTTCGTTACTTAAGCGTTCAAGTAAATCGCGGTCGGTATCAACAATAGTAATAATTGGATCACCTTTTTTCACGCTCTGACCTTCTTGAACATGCCACTGTCCAATTTGGCCAGAAACCAACGCACTAATTGTTTGAATGCGATCTTGTGGGTTGATAGTGCTGACCTTGCCATAGCCTGGTGCCGTTTGCACCCATGGTGTAATCCATAATGCAATACACATTATTACCACGCCCGCCAAGGTGATTTTGGCTATTAAATTAGCTGTACGCGGCAGCTTTTGATCGGCTAATGTTTTAAAAACCGTTAAATTTTTTTCATTAAGTTTAGACATCAGTTACCCGTATCATCAGAGAGCAGAGAAGAATGACCGTTGTCCTTATCGGACGAGTCATCAAGTAAAAACTGTTCTTGTTCGCCTAAAATTAATCGATGGGTAAAATAAGGCGATTCCTTTTGGTTGGCAAAATACAATACAGTAAGAGGTAAATCTTGAATAAACGAAAAAAGCTTATTTAGGCTAGCAGGAGAAAGCAACACAAAAAACTGCGTAAGAACAAGCACTTTAGGTTGCGTTAATAATGCGGCTGCTAGCTTAAGTTGTAAAAAACTACCCGGCGATAAAGGGTCGCCAAGAGGAGATAAAAGCGTTTGAAATTGATGGGGGAGTTTTTCAATATCATCTAAAATATTCACTTGGTTTAACACTGTACGCATTTCAAGGCTAGTCGCATTTGGTTTGGACATACGCAGGTACGCCTCAATGGTGCATTCGACAATCGGTGATCGATCAATCACAACGACATCTTGCCTAAGCTGATAGACATTAAAATCACTTAAGTCATTTTCGGCTAATTGAATAGAGCCCTTGTTAGGTTGAATATTTTGTTTTAATAAATGAATAATCGAATAATGTAAGCTAATTTTTTCAGCATAAATGAGCACTTTTGCGTTTTCAGGCAGTTTAAAATTAAAATGATAGTGGTTACCGTTATTTTCAACAGCGACATTATCAAAAGCAAGAGCATTACCTTTGTTGTTAATGGCAATATTATTATCTGTTTTTGTGCTTTCTTGCGGTATATTAAGTACCTGACCAAGTTCATCCGCAGCACCGCACAGTTCATAATAAAACTTTAAATACTCCGTTGCTTTAGATAGCCCAAATAAAATAGCGACTAAAATTAACTCAGCAGCAATAAGTTGTCCGAGTGATAACTGACCCATGATAACGAGCCAACCGCCAAGCCCCAGTAATACCGAGCTAGCGACTGCATATAACATTAAAAAAGCAACAGTTTGAGAAAAGGTATATCTAAAGTGATGTTTATGGCTATCGACATAGTCACCAGTTAAGTGATCCGTGCGCTCAAGTGCATAGTCAATATGGCGCGTCGACTTAAAAAATTCATGAGCGTAAGCAAGGCTGTCTAACCATTTAGACATCTCATATTTAGATCGAGAAAGTTCCACAGCCGTACGAGTGGCACCTGCGCCCCAAAACTTCCAAAATAAAAAAACAATAAAAATAATAATGGCATTAAAAAGTAAAAGTATCGGGTGATAAAGCGATACAAGCGTAAAGCCAACAATTAATTGCATTAATAGTGCGAAACCATCCACTAACAAGAAGGGAACGTTTTTCTGCAAAATAATAATTTCAAAGTAGCGGTTAGTAATATCCGTGTTACGACGTCCAGCAAAAAATTCATGTTTTGCATAAATAGTATGCAAACTGACTTCAGCAGAAAGCCTAGAATAAATACGTCGTTGAAAATATTCCATAGTACGGGTACGCAAAGCGGACAAACCCGCAGATACGGCTAGCGTTAAAAAGAGTACACCTGAAAGAATAGCAATGGCTCTTAGTGATGATATATTCACCAGAGTGTTGACCATAGTTTGCACAGCAATGGGTACAGCAAGGGTTAGTAAGCTGATTGCCACGCTATATATAATCGCTACTTTAAAAAAACTTCTATCAGGGCTAATCAGTTTCCATAAAATTTTGGCTGGGTGTTTGATATTGGAATGTGTGTCGTTATGTTGCATAGTGCCTATTAATCATAAGTTGAATATAGTTTATCTAAGGAACCTCTGATTAACCTCGTAGCGTCTCTGCGTGACCTAGAGCGGTAAATTACTAGGCGTTTTTTGTAGCTAATCGCCGTAGCCCTTAGCAAAAATGATAACAACGCAAGTGACTTCTTTAGGCCGCAGCCTTTGTGGCTTTCAGAAAACTCTCAAGCACTACTCTCAAGCACTAAGGAGCCTGTCTGCGTTGACTTCGCTCGGTTGGCAACCAGCCCGCCTTTCTCAGCCGCCTAAACAGGAAAACGTTCTAAAAGTCAGAGATGCCGCGAGGTTAATCAGAGGTTCCCTAATAATATTGTGTATATATTTCGATCATTTTTGGCGAAAGTTGTGTTTCAATCGCTGTATGGTTAGCGTGAAAACTAGCCGTAAGGCTACACACCGAATAGCCATTATACGTCATAACAAAGAAAAATTAATCAGAAAATAACGACGGCATTATCAATTTAATGTAGGTTTTTGGTTTGCTAAAACGGTTTGTTGAGGCGTGTAGATTAAAGTGCAGCACTCAAGTGCACTATGATGAACACCGACATACATGTTATCTAATGTAAAATGTATGTGCAGTTGATGGTTGATTAGGAAAATCGACCATCATGCAACAAGGATTAAATGTACGATATAAAGCCTGAAGACTAAGATAACCATTGTTCATTTTTTGTATTTTAAATATGTACATACTGGCCGCTTTTTTAACTAGCTAATTAAACGGACCTATTTTATTGGCGAAAGCACCGTGAACCCGTTATGCATGATTAAACAGCAAGAGGATAGTATTCAGTTTTTCTGTTCACCTACGGTGCTGATGTGTCAACTTATGATTATATCATGTAGTATAATGATTGATCACATGTTGCTATTACTGTCTCTAATGAAAGGCTACCTAAATTAATGCGTAAAACAGATAAGAAGATAGATAATCACATTCGCTTTGAGTTAACCCAGCTTTGTGACAAAGCTCTGAAAGACATTGATGGATTTAATTGGTTGACTCATACAGTCGATTTTTCTCATTATCCAAAAAGTATAAAAATTATTTTTGTCTTTAACTTTAATCAGGAAATAAAAAACTATTTGCAGTCTGCCAATAAAAACACATTAAAGTTAGGTGTAATAACAGTTTTTAACACGTTAAATATTAATATAAAAAATATTGAAAATCATATTTTTTATGATTCAGAAGAAAATTGCAGTAATCAACATGGTGGCAATTGGGCCATACGTTTAAAAAGCCAATAATTTAAACCAAAAAGGAGTTTGTATGAGTAAAACAGAATTAAGAAAATGCAAGGCATGCAATTTAGAAACAGAGCACTTTAAAGTGATTACTCCTTCTGCCACACCCGATAAAATGGATAAAAAAACAAAAATTAAGACTTTTATTTTTGCTTTTATTGCATCTAAGGGCGCTGGCCCTTTATCTGGCTTTGTTGAATTACGCGATGCGCATTTAATATGCAGCCACTGTGGCGATAAAATCATCGAAAATTACCGTGGTGATATAGACTGCTCTACTTAGTGTAGGCATGTGTTATTTTTTTAGCTAAGGAAAGCATTTTTATGCGTTACTACTGGTAAAGCTGAAAGAATACCCCTGCGTATGTGGCACGCTGTAAATATATCTCTATACGCTCTGCGTCGGCATCCTGCCTCCGACGGCCTCATACCCATGGGTATTCTTTCTTTGTGTCTTGTTAATATGTATTAAATTTTTATGTTGTTGTGTTGTGTTGTGTTGTGTTGTTATGTGTTCGCCTACTCAATCATTCGCCGAGAATAAACATGTCAATGTTTTGACCGAGAATACTTTTTTAATGGCTGGTGATTACTATGGTGAAGGTATCAATGTTAAACACGGCAGCGAAAAATCAAGTTATGCTATTGAATTTTCACATTTTTAGCGTGATTTTTTATTTGAATTAACATTCGATGAAAATAATAACCGGCTTAATCCTGAAATGACAACATTAGCTGTAATCAAAAACTGGACGCAATTTTATCGGTTTGGTTATATTGAGGCTCACTAGTATTTTTGGTCGTGATGAAGTTTGTGACATATCGTAAGGTACAAGATTAGGCATTCCACTGCATGCATCAGCTGTTTTTAGGCGTTATTTAGGTATTGGTATTTCTGCTAGTGCGTTTATCACCGAAGAAAGCCCTCTTGCAGGTTTAACGTTTACTTTTCCCTTAGGTAAATTGAGTCATGCAGGAAGGCTTTAAAGCCTATGTGGCGGTTTGATTTAGTCTGTTTTCTGTTTTGACTGCTATTTTTAACGATTTTACTGGCCAATGATGGCGCTTTTATTGAACAAGCGAAATATAGAGCGCCTCGACTTTTGTTCTCGCCCAGGGTGTTTTGCGTAAAAATTTAAGTGATGATTTAATCGACGGGTTACTTTTAAAACAATTTATATTAATTCTGTTTGCCAACTCTTCCCACCCGTATTTTTCTACCAAAATAATTAAAAGAGACTCTAGCGTTATGCCATGTAGCGGATCATGATTTTGTCTATCATTGCTATTCGCCGCTGAGTTTTTATCATTTGTCATATTTATTGCCAGTATTGAGTGGATTTTGTACAAAGGGAGTGTTTGTGAATTTTGGTTTTCATGCCCGTTTGTGTTAATTATCAATTGTATCACTATTGGCTATTTACGTCGTAAACAAAGATGTTTTTAATGTCATTGCATATGGGCAATAAAATTGTACTACTGGGGCAGTTGAAAAGAATACCCCTGCGTATGTGGTACGCTGTAAATATGTCCCTATACGCTCTACGTCGGCATCCTGCCTCCGACGGCCTCATACCCAGATGTATTTTTTTTTGTGTCTTGTTAATAAGTACGTGTGTTTAGTGTTACATTTTTTAAAAGTGTTTTTATTTTCATGTTTAAATTATTTATTTTTAATTTTTAGTGGAAATAAAATTATTTATTTATTTTTTAGTATGTAATTTTTGTCTTATCTTATGTTTTACCTTCGGGTATATTTTTTTCAGTAAAATAGACCCGTTTGAACTTAATGATGTATTGACTGTCGGCTATAAACATTTAGCTTTAGACCATAGTGTATAGTTTTTTAGTCCTACTACTTTCGTTTTTACATTTATTTTTGTGTGTTTTTTTTGGATCACATTTTATTTGATTCTTTATGGTTTTGTGATTGTTTCGTTAAGTTGTTTTTTTTTATATGTATATTATTCTCGATTGTGAAAAATGTTTAAATTGTTTTATATGTTGTTTTTATTTTGTGTTGATTTAAATAACGAATAACAATATAAATTTATGTTTGTTTTATTAATGAGGAAGATATATATGAAAAGAAAATTACTGTATACGCTTATGTGTGGTGTTGTATCTATTGCTGCATCGCTTCCTGCGGTAGCACAAGAACAAGATGACGATGTAAGACCATCGCCACCTTCTATTGGTGCTGACGTACCTGTTACCTATTTTGGGCCACCACCTTCAACTGTCGAGCCCGAACTTATAGGCCCCGTTCAGCTGTTACGTTCTGGTACTGTTGATGAAGATGCAGGCACCATTGAGTTGCCACTGTACCGTGGTCAACTAAAAGAAACAGGTGAAAATGTTTGGTACATTATTACTGATACAACCGATATTGAAGCAGCAACCGCGCTAGGTTTGAATTTATCTCAAAAATTGGCTTTTGCTGAAAATGATCGTGCTGTACGTATAGCTGAAACGAATACATCCGGTACGTTGCTGTTTCATTGGGGCGCGGTTGATTTTTCACCTGTGCGCAATGTAACGCCAAACGCATTACCCAATGCATTCCCGCCTTTGTCTTCACAGCCAGGTTCAGTCGGCGACGAGCTTTATTCTCCTTTAGTTAAAATCCTCAATGCAGGCGGCCATATTTATAACGCACCTATGATTGCATTTAATCAGGATGAAGATGATTTTGAGGCTTATTGTGACGGCATTGACGAAAGTGAAGAAGCCGAAGCGCGCACGATGTTACATGATGGTGTCGTCTCAATTTGTGCAGATGATAACGGTGGCACGGTTACAATGGAGCTTGCAGCAGGGTTTAGCTTTGCAAAGCCTGTTTTGTATTTAAGTACCGATACAAACAATCCACTAGCGGCAGCCTTAGAAAAAGCAACATTTGCACCGGGTTTACGTGATGTTCGTGTTGGGGCTGATGATTCGCTCTTTAGCAGTGTTGAGCGAATTTTTGGTTTTACTAATGGCCCTGTGAACTCGTTCACACCAGAAGGCGCCGCGAACCCAGAGATTAACCCTCAACGTCAAGGTTTTGAAAGTGCCTTACGTGGCGAAGGTGGACCATTGAATGTGTTAGGTGGTATTCCAACGGTCGCAACCGACTATAGCCCACTTTGGGATCTTAATTTAGGTGAGTGGACGCAAGAAGCAATTGATAATAATTACCGTACTCGTTTAACCGAAGAGTTTCAAATTTTAGGGTATGTCGAGCGTGGTTTTATTACAGGCCCCGGTGGTTCTTTATACGGTTCTAGCGGCATTATTATTAACTGTCCGATTGTCCAGCGTTTTCTATAAGCAAACCACGATATTTATTTTAAGGTGATTCAATATGAACAATTTTTCAAAAATAGTAACATTATCGTTGTTAGCTACAGCCATTAGCGCATGCAGTGGTGACGATGGTGATCAAGGCATTCAAGGCATTCAAGGTGTTCAGGGGTCTCAAGGTCTTCAAGGCGATGCGGCTCCAGTCGTTGATGCGCCTGTGGCGACCCCTATTACTGTAGCGGGTGGACGTTTAGCACAAGATTTTGCCGATAGAACCGCTCCCACAACATTTGCTACGCGTCCAGCGAGTGAAGTAGCCGGTGCAGACACACTTGGCTTTGAAGAAGACGAAGACGATGTTCGTCCGGGTCCTCCGTCTGTTGGTGCCGATATTCCCGTTACCTATTTTGGGCCTGCGCCCTCAGACAGCAACCCACGTTTGATTGGCCCCGTAGATTTACTGACGGCGGGTCAGGTAGATGAAGATGCTGGCACTGTTACGCTGCCTCTTTATGAGGGGCGAATATTGGGGCAAGATAACTCGACCTTTTATTACATCGTGACAGATACAACCGATAAAGGCACAGCAGAAGCATTGGGTATTAACCATGCGAGTAAATTAACGTTTGGTAAAATTGTTAAACCTGTTGATGCCAATGACTTAACACAGGGTTTTGAATCAAGTACCGTTCGTTCAGCTTATTATGATGCTGAAGGTGTATTACTGGCACGTGGTGGTACGGTTGATTTTTCTCCTGTGCGACGAGTGAGTTCGCCATCGACAGATGCGCAAGGCACAAATAACTTATTGCAAACATTGGATTTTGCACCCGGTGCGGTTGGTGCTAATGAGTCTGGTAATTATTACAGCCCGCTCGTTATGATCGAAAATGCAGGCGGTCATGTGTATAACGCGCCCACTGTTTCGTCAGGTGCAACCGACGAGCAGTTGTCACAGTACTGCGACGGCATCAGTGAAAGTGAAGAAGAAGCCGCCCGCGCCGTGTTACATGATAGCGTAACGGCTATTTGCCCAGGTGACGATGGTGAGCCAGGAACCGTAACAATGGAGTTGGTATTAGGCTTTAGTTTTGGTCGCCCTGTGTTTTACTTATCCACTGATGCGTCAGCCGATATTGCTGCTGCGTTAGAGGGTGCAGTACATGCGCCAGCTTTACAGAACATTCCTGTGGGTCGTGATGATTCGTTATTTAGTTCCATTGAGCGAATTTTTGGTTTTACTAATGGCGCTTTTAATAACGTGACACCAGAAGGTGCGGACGAAGCGCAAGTTAACCCTATTAGGCAGGGGTTCAATAGTGCGATTCGTGGTGAGGGCGGCCCACTTAATGTGCTGGGTGGTATTCCAACTATTGCAACCGATTACAGCCCATTATGGGACTTGAACTTAGGCGAATGGACACAAGAAGCTATTGATCGTGGTTACCGTGGACGCATGACCGAAGAATTTCAAATATTGGGGTTTGTTGAGCGAGGTTTTGTGACTGGCCCAGGCGGCGCACCTTATG
>CAKZUG010000106.1 GCA_937920545.1 uncultured Saccharophagus sp. | reverse complement strand
GTGCTTAAATTAACGCAATTAGAGGCTTTTTTTGACGACACCATTACGGCTTGTGAGACTCAATCCAAGCCCCACCCTGAAATGTTAAGCGTATTGCTTGAGCGCTTTAACTGTTTACCCAGTGATGCTGTTATGGTGGGTGATACCGAGTACGATATGGCCATGGCGCATGCTTTAGGTATGCCTAAAATTGCCGTAAGTTATGGGGCGCATGCGATAGAGCGTATGCATAAATACGACCCTCAAATGTGTATCGATAGTTTTAAAACCATTAAGCAGTGGACATTTAACTAAACGGCGTAGGCCAACACGCTAATACGGTGTGAGGTGACTTTTTAATATAGATAACGCTTAAAAATAACGCTGTTAAAATCGCTCTTAAATAAGGATAAGTATGTTTTCACGTAAGAAAAAAGCCGAAGCCTCTCAAGCAGAGCGCAACAATGCTCTAATAGAATCATTATTAACCGATGCGTTTGCCGAGCAGAAAAAAGCGCGTCGTTGGGGTATTTTATTTAAATCACTGACGTTTGCTTATTTGTTTGTGACAATTATGCTGTTTTACACCTCTATTAACGGGGGAGGAAAAAAAGGCAAAAGTGCCAATGCCCCCCATGTTGCGGTTGTGCGAGTACGCGGCCCCATTGCGGTCGATAGTGACGCCTCTGCGGCAAAAATTAATGGCGGGATTCGCCGTGCTTTTGAGCAAGAACATGCAAAAGCGATTATTTTAGCAATTAACTCACCCGGTGGTAGCCCTGTGCAATCGGCGTATGTTTACGATGAAATTATGCGTTTAAAGGCTAAGCACCCCGAGAAAAAAGTCTATGCCGTTATTGAAGATGTCGGTGCATCAGGCGCGTACTATATCGCCGCTGCGGCAGATGAGATTTACGCTAACCCTGCAAGCATCGTAGGTTCTATTGGTGTGATTGCAGCGGGATTTGGCTTTGTTGATTTAATCGACAAGCTGGGTGTTGAGCGTCGCATTTATAGTTCGGGCGAGAGCAAGGCGTTTTTAGACCCGTTTTCGACGCCTAAAGACAGCCAAGTTGAATACTGGCAAACCGTATTAGATGATGTTCATCAGCAGTTTATTGATGCTGTAAAAGCAGGCCGTAAAGATAAACTTGCTAACGACCCAACATTGTTTAGCGGTAAAGTGTTTAATGGTGCCAAAGCGAAAGAGCTAGGGTTAATTGATGGATTAGGTAGCGTACGATTTGTCGCGCGAGAAATTATCGGGGAAGAAAAACTGCGTAATTACAGCCACCAGAAAAGCCCGCTTAATAAAGTGTTAGAAAATTTTGGTTTATCTGTAGGTAAGGGCATGGCAAGTACTTTCGATGCGCAGGGCGGATTGCCAGAATTACGGTAGCGTTAACAAAAAGTGTTGTTGTAAAAAGCACGCGGCCTGTATTTATTCAGGCTGCATAACGTGTGTGCTGTGTATGTACTGTGAATCATGCCGTTTCTGCGATGTTGGCGGGTAGGTTGCTCTACCCGATGTTCTCTAGCGCCTCACTGGCGTCCATCCATTCTAACTCTTGCTCTTCTAATGCTTCTTGGTGCTTCTTTTGATCGTGTAACAGTTCTTTTAGCTTGCTACTTTCGCCTTCGTACAGGCTGTTATCGCTCAGTTGCTCTTCTATTTTTTCAAGTGCGCTTGTGGCTTTGGCCATGGTTTTTTCAAGCTTGTTAATCGTTTTGGTTAACGACTTTTTCTTTTCTTTGTGTTCAATCGATAGCGCACGCTTTTTAGAGGGGGCTTTACTGTGTTGCTCGGCTTTGGCTTGATTGATACTGTTTTGCTTGCTGGTATCTAGCCATGCATGGTAATCCTCAAGGGTGCCGTCAAACACTCGTGCTTTACCGCTATCAACTAAAATAAACGATTCGACTGTCGAGCGTAATAAATGCCGATCATGGGAGACAATCACAACTGCGCCTTCATATGCCTGAAGTGCAACGGTTAGGGCGTGGCGCATTTCTAAATCGAGGTGGTTGGTGGGCTCGTCTAATAAAAGTACATTGGGTTTTTGCCAAGCAATAATAGCCAAGGCTAAACGCGCTTTTTCGCCGCCTGAAAATTTACCCACAATATCGAGAGCTTTATCGCCAATAAAACCAAAGCTGCCTAAAAAATTACGTAATTTTTGCTCAGATTCATCAGGGGATAACCGCTGAATATGCAAGAGGGGGGTGGCTTCTGTGTCTAAATACTCTAATTGATGTTGCGCGAAATACCCAATATTAAGGTGCTGAGCCGAGGTGTAATCGCCGCTAATAAGAGGAATATGTTTTGCCAGTGTTTTAATGAGTGTTGTTTTACCCGCGCCGTTATGACCAAGCAAGCCAATACGTGATGAGTCGAGAATGCTCAGTTCTATATGATCAGCGATGGCTGTTTTTTTATCGTTAACGTCGTAACCAATCGCGGCCTCACTTAATGTGACCAATACCTGCGGGAGTTTATCCGGCGTAGGGAAGCTAAAAGTAAAAGGGGAATCCATGTGCGCAGGTGCAATTTTCTCCATGCGATCCAGCTCTTTTAAGCGGCTTTGTGCTTGTTTGGCTTTACTGGCTTTGGCTTTGAAGCGATTCACAAACTGTTCAATATGCGCCATGCGTTCTTGTTGTTTTTCAAATGCCATGGCTTGTTGAGAGAGACGTTCGGCTTTTTGAATCTCAAAACGTGAGTAATTGCCCGTGTACGCTATTAGTTTTTGGTTTTCGTAGCTGACAATATGGCTAATCACATTATCGAGAAAATCCCGGTCGTGCGAGATAATCACCAGCGTACCGCTGTATTGATTCAGCCAGTTTTCGAGCCAAAGAGTTGCGTCTAAATCAAGGTGGTTGGTGGGTTCATCCAGTAAAAGTAAATCAGATGGGCACATAAGCGCTTTGGCTAAGTTAAGCCTAATACGCCAGCCTCCCGAAAACTCCGATACGCTACGGCCACTATCGGTGCTTTTAAAGCCCAAACCATTAAGGAGTTGCTCGGCGCGTGCTTGTGCCGTGTAACCATCGGCATGTTCAAAATCGGCATAGAGCTTGGCGAGCTTTTCACCATCGTCTTTTTCCAAAGCGAGATGAATGCTGTTTTCTACAGCGCGGTAATGGGTATCGCCATCTAATACATAATCTAACGCCGATGTGGTGGTGTGATCAACTTCCTGCGCCATATGCGCGATACGCCAATCGGCAGGTAGCGTAATACTGCCCGATTCTTCTTGTATGGTTTTAAGCAGTAACTTAAACAGCGTAGATTTACCGCAGCCGTTACTGCCAATGACACCCCATTTTTGACCGTGGTGTACGGTAAGGCTGGCGTCGTTGAGCAGTGTTTTAATACCGCGAATAAGCGTGACATTTGAAAGTTTGATCATGTGAAAACCAATAAAAGGCAAATAAGGCAGGTTAAGGCATCTTTGTGTAATACTAAATAATTTCAGCATGAGTCTAAAGCTGTTTTATTTTATATCAAATTAGGCCGGGCGATAGCCGAAAATAATGGTTATTGCCTGATGGATTTTCCTATCAAATAAAATCAACATACTTTTCATGTATGTCAGTTAATACATGTTAGCCAAAATTTGCTTAGTATTTATTCAAGTGACTTAAATATATGTACAAAAGAATAGGATTATATATGAAGCGTCAAGGAACCCTAAATTTATTTTGGATCTGAGTCTATTTCTATTTCTATTTCTATTTCTATTTCTATTTCTATTTTCATTGTTGGGGCCAATAAAGGATTAACTGTATTTTGATTATATGCTTGAGCGTGAGTGAGTGTAATTTATAGTGGTTTTTGATTGAGCGCGGTGAGTTTTTATTGTGAAAAGTTGTGTTGTATCCATTGAGTAGTTCGCATACCCCACAAATAGTGTTCTATAGTTTTGATAAATGAAATAAATTTATGAGGGTCCAATGTCTATATCATCGCAATTATCCAGTAGTAATACCGAGCTTATTATCACCGTGGATGGTCGGTTTGATGCCTCCTTGCTCGATGAATTTAGGTTGTCTTATGAGTCGGTGCCAGACACGGTAAAAAAATATATTGTAGATCTAAAAAGAACAGAGCACTTAGACAGCTCTGCTTTGGGCATGCTGCTTGTTTTGCGTGACTTTGCTGGTGGCGATAAGTCCAACGTTGAAATTGCGAATGCGAATAGTGAAGTGAAAAAAATATTTACCATTTCCAGTTTCGAAAAACTGTTTAATGTGCAATAACGTGTTTTTCAAAGGATAATAAATGTGAATAAACCCACGCCACTACGGGTACTTATTGCCGAAGACTCTGTTCCCGATAGATTGATTCTAGAGACCATCATCAAAGGCGCAGGTTATGATGTTCTCGCAACGTGCGATGGTTTAGAGGCGGTAGAAGCTTTTAACGTTTATAAGCCCGATGTAGTGTTGCTTGATTT
>CAKZUG010000105.1 GCA_937920545.1 uncultured Saccharophagus sp. | reverse complement strand
CAAGCATGTTATAAGCTCAAGCTATAAACTTAAGCCATAAACCCAGGCTATAAACCCACACTATGACGCCATCATGTAATTTACAATTTTCACTTAACGCCAGCGATATACAAATACAGGCCACTATTGATATGGCCAATGTATTATTGGTATTTGGCTATAAAGTAAACCTAGTGATAACTTGCGGGCTAGAACATACGGCGCTTAAACAGCTAAAGCATATTGATACACACCTTATTGATGCTGTAGATGCCCTTTTATTAACAGACAACACATTCACAAATAAAGGGCTCATCAATACGGCAGAAACCACACCTAAACCACACCCTGTGCCGAACCAACACACCGCTAACCTCGCAATGGCTGCTAAGCTCACACATATTACAACCACCCACATAACCACCCGTGATTGGCCGCAACACGCTCTTTTTAGCCATACCACTTTGCAGTTTTAGCTCTGAAGAATGTGCTAGGGAACCTCTGATTAACCTCGTAGCGCCTCTGAGTGACCTAGAGCGGTAAATTGCTAGAAGTTGTTAGGAGTTGCTAGGCGTCTTTTGCAGCTAATGGCTATAGCCTTGAGCAAAAGCAGCCCTTAGCAAAAAAGACAACAACGCAAGTGACGGCTCTAGGCCACGCCCTTGAGGGCTTTCAGAAAGCCCTCAAGCACTAGGAACCCTGTCTTCGTCGACTTCGCTCAAAGGGCAGCCAGCCCGCCTTTCTCAACGGCCTAAACAGGAAAACTTTCTGAAAGCCAGAGATGCCGCGAGGTTAATTAGAGGTTCCCTAGCTATAAGTACACGCTATTCTTGCGTATAATCGCTCTATTCTTTGACTACCTAGACTAAAAGCTGATTTTAATGACTACATCCCCAAGCCTTCTTGGCCATGCCGATACCACGCAATATAACGCGCAACTTAACCATAAAATTGAACAAACCCAACAAGAATTTAGCGCTTATATTCAGCCAGAGCAGTTAGATGTGTTTGCGTCACCGCCCTCGCACTTTAGAATGCGCGCCGAGTTTAAAATCTGGCACGAAGGCGACATTGCGTTTTACGCCATGTATTCGCCAGGCGAATCCAAAAAAGCCATTAAAATAGAGCATGAGTTCTCGATTGGCTCTAAAGCCATGACCACTTTAATGCCGCCGCTATTAGCCGAAATCAATACAAGCACAGCGTTAAAACACCGCCTATTTCAAATAGAGTTTTTAACATCGCAGGCAGGCGAATGTTTAGTCACGTTAATTTACCACCGCCCACTCAACACCGAATGGGAAGAGCACGCCATTAAACTGGGCGAAAAATTCAATATTCAAATTATTGGTCGCAGCCGCAAACAAAAACACACACTGCATACCGACCATATTCACGAGACATTTAAGGTAGGAGGAGAAACCTACACCTACAAGCAAGTTGAATCTGGGTTCACGCAACCCAATGCGGCTATTTGTGAAAAAATGCTCAATTGGGCCGTCGAAAAAACCGCACACCTAAGCGGTGATTTGGTCGAGCTATACTGCGGCAATGCCAATTTTACGTTGCCGCTGAGCAAAAATTTTGGCCATGTGATTGCCACCGAAATATCGAAAACATCGGTGCGCTCAGCGTTAAGTAATATTACAGGCAACAATATACATAATATTGACGTACTCAGAATGAGTAGCGAAGAGTTTACGCAAGCGTTAAATAAAGAGCGTGAGTTTAGACGCTTAAAAGACATTCATTTAGACGAGTATAATTTTACAACTCTGTTCTTAGACCCGCCCAGAGCAGGTTTAGATGAAGCCACACTCAAACTGGCCAGCCAGTTTAAACATATTATTTATATATCGTGTAACCCAGAAACGTTACAACATAATATTAAAGCACTCTCGAACACTCATCATATAGAATCGATGGCGCTATTTGATCAGTTTCCGTATACCGATCACAGAGAATGCGGCGTGATCTTAACGCAAAAATAAGCTATGAAAACAAGCTATAAAAAATAAAAAAAGCCATCAAGTTAACCTTGATGGCTTTTTAAGTCACCACACATTTTAAGTCATCACGCACATTAAAACATGTAGCAAAAAGTACTCAAGCTGCGCTTTACCCTGCCAATAATTGTATTTTATTCACCATGGCTTTAAGGCCATTACCGCGTGTTGGGCTTAAGTGCTTAATTAAACCCACCGCATCAAAATACTGCTCAATATCAAACGCTTTAATGTCTGAAGCGCTTTTATTATTGTAAGCGGCCAACACAACACCTAATAAACCTTTCACAATAAACGCATCGCTATCAACATTAAATTGGAATTTTTGATCATCTAGCGTGTGGGTAATCCAGACTTGGCTTTGGCAGCCTTTCACTAAGTTATCTTCTTGCTTTTCAGCGTCAGGCATAGCGGGTAATTCTTTGCCTAAATCAATAATATATTTGTAGCGCTCTTCCCATGTATCAAAAAAACCAAGTGAGTCGATGATTTCTTCGGCGGTAATACTGCGTCCAAATGGATTTTGTGTTGTCATAATATTAATGTCTAAATAAAAGTATCTAAATAAAAGAGTCTGAATAAAAGTAAAAAACTAAATAAAAGCAGACAAAAGCTTAATAAAACATGCCCGTTTCTAGCTGAGCTTCTTCGCTCATCATGTCGCGGTGCCAAGGTGGATCAAACACCAATTCAACCGCCACGCTTTTCACGTTGGGCACAAGCGCCACACGGTATTCAACGTCGCCAACCAACACTGGCCCCATGCCGCAACCGGGTGCAGTTAACGTCATGGTAATGGTTACGCTTTTATCGGCTTGGTTGATATCTGTGTTGTAAATAAGGCCAAGGCTTTTTAAATTCACGGGAATTTCAGGATCGTATACCGACTCAAGCGCCTGCCAAACTTGCTCTTCTAATATGGTATCGCCTGGGTTTTCGTCAAAGGTTAATTCAAACTTTGTCATACCCAGTGCATCGGCATCGGTGCCATCTATGCGCAGCATATTACCCTGATACACCACTGTATAATTACCCCCAAGTGACTGGGTAATCGTGACAAAATTATTTTTAGGGATAGTGACGGGATCGCCCACAGGAACCAAACGCGCTTGTACATCGCGCGTTGTTGAAACCATTTTTTGCTCTGCCATAGTGGCCTTCTTTTTTAAATGAAACGTGACAACGTATATCTTCTAACAAGCGCTAACAGGAGCTAACAAACGCTATACATTAAAGCTTTCGCCGCAACCGCAGGCATGCTTAACGTTGGGGTTGTCCATAATTAAATTACGGTTAATGCCTTCTAGGCGGTAATCTACAACCGTGCCGTTAATCGCATCAAGGTTACTGGTATCAATATAAAAATTAATATCGTTATTTAACGTGATATGTAAATCGGCGTCGTCTGTCGTATCGGTCTCTTCTATTACGTACATAAAGCCCGTGCAGCCGCTTTCTTTTAAACTTAAACGTATAGATTGCTTGCCCGTTTTTGTTAACTGGCGTGCAAAGTGTGCCGCCGCTTCATCGGTTACTGTAATAACCTGTGACGGCTCAAATGTATCTACCATAAATCACCTCTTACATTGACTTTAATGTGCCTAAAACCTATTTTTTTATGTCGTACTTTAACTAAATAAGCTTAGCTAGAAAAAGCTTAGATAAACTAATTTAGTTAGACACGCTTAAAGTAAAAATGTTTTTGCTTTATTTAATGCACCAAATAAACGATCGACATCATCTTTTGTGTTGTAAAAACTAAACGATGCGCGCACCGTACCGGGCAAACCAAACTCGCTCATTAAAGGTTGAGTACAATGGTGGCCGGTTCTTACAGCCACGCCCTGCTGGTCAATAATCATGCCCACATCAGAGGGGTGCGTCCCTTCTAATAAAAAGCTAAATACACCAGCGCATACTTTGGGCTGCCCAACACGGATTAAACCATCAAAGTTGGCGGCTTTTTCCCATGTGTATTCTAGTAATGCATGCTCATGTTCATAAGCCGCTTTTCTATCGATACTATTGAGGTAGCTCACCGCAGCACCCAAGCCAATCACGCCAGCAATATCCGGTGTGCCGGCTTCAAATTTATAAGGTAATACGTTAAACGTTGTGCCGCTAAACGAAACAGTTTCTATCATTTCGCCGCCGCCTAAAAAAGGTGGCATCGATTCTAATAGCGCTTCTTTACCCCATAAAACGCCAACACCCGTAGGGCCAAACATTTTATGGCCCGAGAATACATAAAAGTCGCAACCCAAGGCTTGCACGTCTATTTCAAAATGGCCAACAGCCTGTGCGCCATCTACAATCACCAGCGAACCCACCGCTTTTGCCAGCGGGATGAGCTCATCCAGAGGGTGTACCGTGCCCAACGCATTCGACACCTGACCAAACGATACACACTTCACCGAACTGTCTAATTGCGCCTTAAATGCCGCAATATCAATTTCGCCTTCAGGTGTAATCGCAATAGGCTCGACCGTTGCGCCCACTTTTTTTGCTACCATTTGCCAAGGCACAATATTCGCGTGGTGCTCTAAATGCGAGACCAAAATTTTATCGCCGGCTTTTAAGTTAGCTTCGCCCCATGCGCGGGCAATAATATTCATGCCCTCGGTGGTGCCGCGTGTCCAAATAATATGTTCACGCTTTGGGCTATTAATAAATTGCGCCATGCTTGTACGCGAGGCTTCAAATGCTTCTGTGGCTTGATCGGCCAACGCATGCGCGCCACGGTGTACATTCGAGTTATAACTGCGGTAGTAGTGGCTAATCGCATCAATCACAGCATTGGGTTTTTGAGTGGTCGCGGCGTTATCTAAATACACCAGCGGGTGACCATTCACCGTTTGCTTTAATATCGGAAAGTCGGCACGTATAGCTTCACAATTAAACTTTTTTGGCTCGGCCATTATGTTAAATGCCTTATTAAATCCGGGGATTTCGCAAACACGGTGGTTAATAACGGTCTTAAATACGTGGCTAGCGCATCGCTTTCAATCTCGTTTAGTAACTCGTTAATAAAACCAAAACTTAGCATAACCTTGGCTTCTTTTTTACCAATGCCGCGCGTGGTCATGTAATGCAACGATGCATCGTTTAATTGCGCAACGGTAGCACCGTGGGCACATTTAACATCGTCGGCATAAATTTCTAGCTCGGGTTTGGTGTTAATTTGTGCTTTATCGCTAAGCAATAAGTTTTTATTGCTTAACTCGGCCAATGTTTTTTGTGCGTCGGGGTAAATATGAATACGCCCGTTAAACACCGCTTGTGCGCTATCGCCAATAATGCCTCTAAAACTTTCAGCTGAAACACAGTGCGGCACGCGGTGTTCGGTACACGTGTGGTAATCAATATGCTGGTCGTGTTTAGGTAAATAAATACCGTTTATTTTAGACTCGCCGCCTTCGCCATTAAAATGCGTATCAATATCGACACGTTTAATTTTTCCGCCTAATGCAAGGTGGAAACTATCTAACTGGCTATGACGCTGCAACTCAAAATGTAAAGCACCAATGTGGATGGTGTCTTCTTGCTCTTGCTGAAAACGGTAGTGAATCAGTTTGGCGTTATCGGCGATTAAAAATTCAGAAACCGCATTCACAAACGTGTCGACTTTTTCGCCTACCGTTAAAAACTGCTCAATCACGGTCGCTTGCGCGCCTGTCTCAACCGATACCAACGCACGGGCTTGCGTGCTGTAAGCATTTTCATGTTGCGTATTAATATGCACAATACGAATCGGTGTTTTGCAGTGTGTATTTTTAGGGACACGCAAAAATACACCTTCGTTAATTAAAAACGTATTAAGCGATGCAAACACATGTTTTTTATGGCTAATTTTTTGCGATAACAACGCTTTAATGTCGGCTTGCTCAGCATCGGATGCTTGAGAAAACAGCACTAATTGCGCGCCACTTTGGTTAATATCGCTAAAAGCTGCCGATGCTTTTTCACAAAATACGCCGTCAATAAACACAATATTAAATGACGTAACATCGTGAATATTTAAATCTTCTTTAGCGGCATTCAATACCGCATCTACATCTGTGTTAACAGAAGAAAGCGGCGCATAACCGCCATTTTCTAGCGCGCGTAAACTGGTGTATTTCCAGCTTTCAGTTTTGCGCGTAGGAAACACATGGGCGCTTAAATCGGTATTCGATGCTTTTGCTGCATCGCTTAACCACGCCAATGTATTTTGCGATTTAGAATCAATAGCTTGCTGTATAAACTGGCTCATTAGGCTACCTCGTCGTTTAACCAGCCGTAGCCTTTTTCTTCTAACTCTAGGGCTAAGCTCTTATCGCCAGATTTCACAATTTTACCGTCGGCAAGTACGTGTACAAAGTCGGGTTCGATGTAGTCGAGTAAACGTTGGTAATGCGTGACCACAATAAATGAGCGGTCTGGGCTACGCAGTGCGTTAACGCCATCGGCAACCACTTGTAATGCATCAATATCTAAGCCTGAGTCTGTCTCATCTAAAATACATAATTTGGGTTCTAGCAACATCATTTGCATTAGCTCGTTGCGTTTTTTCTCGCCACCCGAAAAGCCTTCGTTTACGCCGCGCTTTAAAAATTCGGGTTTTAAATTAACGAGGGCGCATTTTTCGCGGGCTAATTTTAAAAATGTAATCGAGTCGTAGGCGGGTAAACCTTGGTGTTCACGTACGGCGTCGACCGATGCTTTTAAAAATTCCATGTTGCTCACGCCCGGAATTTCTACAGGGTATTGAAACGCTAAAAAAATACCTTCACGTGCGCGCTCGTAGGCTTCTAAATCTAAAATATCTTTGCCGAGTAAGGTTGCACTACCGCCTGTGACTTCATAGCCTTCGCGGCCGGCTAATACATGGCCAAGGGTACTTTTACCCGCGCCATTGGGGCCCATAATGGCGTGAACTTCGCCTGGATTAACGGTAATGTTTAACCCTTTTAAAATGTCTTTGTCTTCTACTTTTGCAGATAAATTATCAATTGTTAACATGCTGTTCTTTCTCCAACAGACTTTTGCCTTTAAGCAAAATTAAAAAGGATTAACCCACCGAACCTTCAAGGCTCACTTCTAATAACTTGCCGGCTTCTACGGCAAATTCCATGGGGAGTTCTTTGAATACATCTTTACAAAAACCGTTCACAATCATCGACACGGCTTTTTCGGTTTCGATGCCGCGCTGTAAACATAAATAGAGTTGATCTTCGCTTACCTTAGATGTTGTTGCCTCATGCTCAATAACGGCACTGGGGTTTTTACTCTCGATATACGGGAAGGTATGCGCCGCGCATTTATCGCCAATTAAGAGCGAGTCACACTGTGTATAGTTGCGCGCGCCCGTGGCTTTAGGGTTCATGCGCACTAAACCACGGTAAACATTTGAGCTTTTACCTGCCGAAATACCTTTAGAAATAATGGTCGACTTGGTGTTTTTACCCAAGTGAATCATTTTTGTGCCGGTGTCGGCTTGTTGATAATTATTGGTTAAGGCCACCGAGTAAAACTCGCCCACACTGTTATCGCCTTTTAAAATACAACTTGGGTATTTCCACGTGACCGCCGAGCCTGTTTCTACTTGTGTCCACGAGATGTGCGCATTGGTATGAGCCACGCCACGCTTGGTCACAAAGTTGTAAATACCGCCTTTGCCGTTTTCGTCGCCGGGGTACCAGTTTTGCACCGTCGAGTATTTAATTTTAGAATTATCCAACGCCACTAGCTCAACCACCGCCGCGTGCAATTGGTTTTCGTCTCGCATTGGGGCGGTACAGCCTTCTAGGTAGCTTACCGATGCGCCCTCGTCGGCAATAATTAAGGTGCGCTCAAACTGGCCTGTTTTGGCCTCATTAATTCTAAAGTAAGTCGATAATTCCATTGGGCAACGTACGCCCTTGGGGATATACACAAACGAGCCATCACTAAAAACAGCACAATTAAGCGCGGCGTAGTAGTTATCTTTTTGTGGCACCACGCTGCCTAAATATTTTTGCACTAGCTCGGGGTGAGAATGCACTGCCTCTGAGATGGGGCAAAAAATCACACCGGATTCTGCCAGTTTGCTTCTAAAGGTGGTGGCAACCGAGACAGAGTCAAATACCGCATCCACGGCCACGCCGGCAAGCATTTCTTGCTCGTGCAGTGGGATACCTAGTTTTTCGTACACGCGCAGTAATTCTGGGTCGACTTCGTCTAAGCTTTTAGGCTGGTCTTCCATGCTTTTAGGCGCAGAAAAATAAGAGATTTCATCAAACTCGACTTTAGGGTAATCGACATGCGCCCAATCAGGCTCGTCCATCTCTAACCAAGTGCGGTAAGCTTTTAAGCGCCATTCTAGCAACCATTCTGGCTCGCCTTTCTTTTGCGAAATAAAGCGTACAACATCTTCATTTAAACCGGGCGGTAAGGTATCCGATTCGATATCGGTTACAAAGCCTGCGGCGTAATCTTTTTTAATAAGATTGTCGATGTCGTCCTGTGATGACGATTTTTGGGCTTGTTCTGTCATAGTTAACCTATTAACGTTTGTGGCAATGCTTTAAACGGCGCAATATTAAGCCGCCGAGCTTCTAAGCGTGTTAACGCCTTGATGAATTTTTTCTACTAATGTGGTGACATCGTCTTTGGTGGTATAACGACCAAAGCTAATACGAAACGAGCTATGTGCAAGCGCGCGCGGCAACCCAATGGCACTGAGTACATAGCTAGGCTCGACACTTGCCGATGTACAAGCTGAACCGGTTGAAAGTGCAATATCGTCGAGTAATGTGAGTAAAACCTCACCGTCTACCTGCTCAATCGCAATATTGATAATATTATCTACGCGTGGCGCACTCTGCGCGTTTACTCGCCAGCCCGATAAAGGCTGCATAAGCGTTAAAAAATGCGCATGCAATGCTTTGTAATGGGCATTATCGGTATCAAGCTGCTCGGCGGCGATGCGTGAGCACTCACCCAAACCCGCTAACTGATGCGTGGGCAATGTACCCGAACGCATACCGCGCTCGTGCCCACCACCGTGAATTTGCGCGTTAATGACTGTTTTTGGGCTGCGCTTAACAAATAACGCACCAATACCTTTGGGGCCATACATTTTATGCGCACTGAGCGATAAAAAATCGATATGCAAGGCATGTACATCGATAGCAACTTTACCGCAGGCTTGCGATGCATCGACGTGCAATAAGCATCCGCGCGCTTGGCATAACTGGCCAATAGCGGCAATATCGTTAATCACGCCAAGCTCATTATTGACCAACATGATCGACACCAACGCAGTCTGTGGCGTGATAGCGTTAGCGATATCGTCTACACGCGTGATGCCTGATGTTTGCGGCGCAACATAGGTGACATTTACGCTGTGTTGCTCAAGCGCTTTGCAGGCATCGAGTACGGCTTTGTGCTCGATTTGCGATGTCACAATATGGTTTTTGGCTACATGGCTATTGTCTTGTTGATGGTGGTCTTGTTGATGGTTTTGTTCAAGCTCGCCATCAACAGACTGGCTTTTCTCAAGGCAGCCTTTAATGGCCAAGTTGTTGGCCTCGGTTGCACCGCTGGTAAACACAATTTCGCGGGCATCGGCATTGATGAGCTTGGCCACATGGATACGCGCCGCCTCTACCACTTGCTCGGCTTGCCAGCCGTAAAAATGCGCCCGTGAAGCAGGGTTACCAAAGTTACCCTCAAACGTGAGGCATTTTGTCATTTCGGCGGCCACGCTTTTATCCACTGGCGTGGTGGCGGCGTAATCAAAATATAAGGGTTGGGTAAACATAGCCATTAACCCTTTTTATTGGTGAGAGTTCGGGTTAAAGAATTGCTGAGGTTACTGGTCAGCGTAAGTGGTGCAACATCGTCGAGCAAATGGTGCTCTGTTTGCCTGTTAGCCACGGCTTTGATGTCGCGGCGTTTAAGCAAATGCTCGAGGGTAATATCGTCTAAAAAGGTGTGTATCTGGGCGCTTAAATCCGTCCAGAGGTGGTGCGTTAAGCACATCTCGCCTTCTTGGCAATTGCCCACTCCGCCACAACTGGTTGAATCAACCGATTCATTCACCGCGTCAATAATATGAGCCACGCTCACTTCTTGCGGGTGTTTATTCAGCTTGTATCCGCCGCCGGGGCCACGAATACTTAACACTAACGCTTGCTGCTTTAACTTAGAAAAGAGCTGCTCAAGGTACGATAACGATATTTTTTGGCGCTTTGAAATATCCGCCAAACTCACAGGCTTAACTTGCGCATGAAGCGCAAGATCGAGCATTGCGGTTACGGCATAGCGGCCTTTTGTGGTTAAGCGCATAGGGTTTACCTAATAAAGTTTGGCGTATTATTTAATAACCAAGCATTTTAGTCAAGTATTACCTTGGCGCGTTTATCCTCTCATTATGCCGTATCAAAATTGACATTAAATGAGCATGCCCAGAGCACACAAAAAGCACACACAGAGCACACAAAAAACAGGCCCCTATTTTTTAGACTGCTCGATACGCTTTTCAACACGGCGAATATAGTTTTGAATCGACGTTAATATCCCACGCATAATGCTTAGCTCCATTTCATCCATACGGATACGGTTAAATAAGCGGCGTAGGCGCGTCATGGTTTGGCGGGGGTTATCGGCTTCAATAAACTCAAGCTTACACAGGGCTTCTTCAAAATGGTTGTAAAAGTATTCTAGATCTTGGCTTTTCGCTCTGGGCACATCCCAGTCGTCGTAGCTAATGGCTTTGCCTTCTTTTTCCGTTAGATGCGCCATGCGGATCTCGTAACACAATACCTGTATGGCGGCGGCAATGTTTAACGAGCTGTAATCGGGGTTTGAAGGGATATGCACATGATAATGGCATTTTTGTAGCTCGTCGTTGGTTAATCCACGGTCTTCACGGCCAAACACAATCGCAATATCGGCGCTTTGCGACTCGACCCAAGAGCGCTCACCACATTCACGCGGCGTGAGCATTGGCCAAGGAATACGACGCTCGCGGGCGCTAGTACCAATAACTAGCGAGCAATCGGCAATGGCTTCGTCTAAGGTATCCACCACAACGGCTTTATCTAATACATCAAGCGCACTGGCTGCGCGCCAAACGGCTTTTTCAGCGGGGTATTCTTTTGGCTCAACCAAATACAGCTGCGACAACCCCATGTTTTTCATGGCACGCGCTGCGCCGCCTATGTTACCCGGGTGGCTAGTGTTAACCATAATAATACGAATACGATTAAAATTCTGATGCTCAGACATAGTCAAGACGCTCGATAAAAAAGAAGAAAAACACGCAAACCACCCACTGCTTCTATGACACGGTTAACGCACGATAAATAAAGCGCGGCATTTTAACAGAAGATATGGCGAATTGCGCGCCTGAACGGTATAATCCCGCGCAGGCTCATACAGCCATTTGCCTCACCAACGGCTTGAACCCCATAGCCGTTCACTGTGATGGCACCGCTGCATGTATCGCCACGTTCTTTTTCAATTTATTCTTCGCATTAAGCGCATGCTGTGTGCTTTGCATTCTGTTATCACCCTTGTTTATTACATTTGTTTATCAACGCTTATTAACAAGACACAAAAGAGAAGTATTATGGACCCTATGTTATCCGTCGCATTAAAAGCAGCCCGCAAAGCAGCAGAAATTATCGAACGAGCCTTTGAGCGCGTCGATCTTATTAGTGTCGAAGAAAAAGGCCAAAACGACTACGTCAGCGAAGTCGACACCAAGGCCGAAAAAGAAATCATCTACAACCTCAGCAAAGCCTACCCAGACCATGCCTTTATTGGCGAAGAAACCGGCCATTCAGGCAAGCAAGACAGCGAATACCAATGGATAATTGATCCCCTAGACGGCACCACCAACTTTATTAATGGTATCCCCCACTTTGCCGTATCGGTTGCCTGCACCCGCAGAGGCAAACTTGAGCACGCCATTGTTATCGACGTGATGCTACGCGAAGAATTTACCGCCACACGCGGTAAAGGCGCCATGGTGAATGACCGTCGTTTACGCGTAAATAAACGCAAAAGCCTAGACGGTTGTGTGATTGGCACGGGTATTCCGTTTAACGGTTTTGCCATGCAAAATATCGATGGCTACCTATCCTGCGTGAAAGAGATTGCTGGCCAAACCGCGGGCATTCGTCGTCAGGGTTCAGCCGCTTTAGATTTAGCCTACGTCGCCGCTGGGCGCTTTGACGGTTTTTGGGAAATGAACCTTAAACAATGGGATATTGCAGCAGGCTTACTGTTAGTGAAAGAAGCAGGCGGTTTACTGTCTGATTTTCAGGGCGGCAACACCTTTTTAGAAACTGGCCACGTTGTTTGCGCCTCACCGAAAGTTTTTAAGCCGCTGCTATCGATAGTGGGTAAGCATATGGGCGATGTGGGTAAAACAGCCTAATCCTTGACCTGCATACTCTCTAACATAAGCGCTCTCTAACATAAGCGCTTTCTAACATAAGCGCTCTCTAGCAGAGGCAATGCTTAGCAAAAGCCATTGTTAACGCAGATTAACAATGGCTAATACACGTCCACTTCTACGGGCGCATACTCATTACCGCTTTTAATCCAAGTATCATTACACGCCACTTTCACCACTGAATTCACGCTACTTAATTTAATTTAGTCCAACGTAACAAAAGCAAAAAAACAAGGACAGCATCTTGCACTTCATTATTATGTCAGCCGTACTCACGCTAGTTAGTAGCGTATTTTTTTGCAGAGTAAACAAAAGAAAAAAACCGAGAAATACCGCTTAATTATTCAAGCGAGTCTAAAACAACTTACGACTACTATAAAACACTATGCAGAAAAAACGCCGCCCCACGAAAGTGCATAGATGGAAGTCAACAATACAGTTATGCACTTTCGTGGGTTTCAAATAAAAAGTAAGGCTTCGCCAATAGAGAAATACGATACCATTGTGCCGTTTATTCTCTCCAGCATTCACACCGTCCAAAAGCTAGGGAAGTTCTGATTAACCTCGCGGTATCTCTGGCTTTCAGAAAGTTTTCTTGTTTAGGCGGCTGAGAAAGGCGGGCTAGTTGCCCTTTGAGCGAAGTCAACATAGACAGGTTCCCTCGTGTTTGAGATCTTCCTGAAAGCCCTGAAGAACATGACCTAAGGAGCCTCTGATTCACCGCTCTAGGTCATGCAGAGACGCTACGAGGTTAATCAGAGCTTCCCCAAGGAACTTCACACAAAATGAAGAGCTAAAAGAAGGCTTACAGGCGTACATCCAACAATTAGACACAACAATTAAATACAACAATTATTCTAAAATAAAATTTGTACACACAAAAATATTATGCGCAAGATGAAAAATAAGACACGCCATCAACGCTGCGTTTATTAAGCACCTTTAATGAAGAGTATCCAATGAAGAACATCTAATGAAGCACCTCAATATCATCGTTGCTATTATTCGTTGCAGGTGATTCATATCCATCATTCTGACCAGAACTATCCTTACCAAAACTATCTTGACTAAGAGCATCTTGATCAGAAAGGTCTTTATGAGGAGTCTCTTGATGAGAATGTGCAATCATCCCTGAGGGCGTAGATTGAGCTTCTTTATCTTCAATAGTTTTAAATACTGCACGGTATACAGCGGCAATCGGCTTCAGTGTAGCGCGCGGAATAGCTACACCTTCTTTACCTGTACTGTATAACTCTCTTGCCAAGCTAACATAACGAATAATAACCGTATCGTTTTGTTTGGCTCGGGCAATAATTTCTTTTGCCCTATCATCAACACCCTTACATAAAATCTTGGGCAAAGGGTCTTCGCCTGGAATAAACCGCAATGCAATCGCAAAGTGCGTAGGGTTGACAATAACCACGTTCGCATCATCAGCGGCTTGTACCGGCGCAGGGCCAGACTCAACCAATTCTCGGCCAAAAGCCTTGCGCTGCGCCTTTGTATGCGGGTCACCTTCCTGCTGTTTATACTCGCGGTAAACTTCATCTTTTGTCATCATATGCTGTTTCGTAAAAATTTTACGTTGCAGCATAAGGTCAAAAACACACACAATAGCCAAAAGCACCAACGATAAGCGCGCAGCATAGATAAAAACATCTGCACCCGCTGTAATAGCAAACATCAATGTACCCGTTGAGGTTAAAACAATTTCATTTAGCGAATCGACAACAACAACATAAAATACAGAGAGCAAAATACCAAATTTGATAATATTTAATGCAAGCTCGACTAATTTAGCCATAGAAAAAAGCTGTTTAATAGTATTCATAGGGTTTAGTTTTTCGATATTAGGCGTTACCGCGCTAGGCACAATAAGAAAGCCAAACTGAATCCAACTAGATACCGCCCTTGCAACAACCACAAACAATAAAACAAAAATAGAGCTTTTAAAAAGAGTAAAAACAGATTCCTTTGCTAACGTTTCTAACGATTTTAAGAATGGCCCATCAAGCTGGCTAATCGTTGTTGTAAAAAGCATATTAATATCAATAAGAATACGATCTTTAAAAGCAACCAATGTCTCAAACCCCACCCCAGTAATAAATAATTTATGGATGTCTTGGCTTTGAGGGACCTGCCCTTTCTTTTTTGCGTCGTCCAGCTTCTTACTGGTAGGTTGCTCTGTTTTTTCTCCGCTTTCACTCATAACAATACACTCTTTTAAAGGTGCCTATTAACAAACATCCCATATTGTTTTTCGTCACCGTTATACAAACAAAACCTTTTTTGAAAAAACAATACCCAGCTAAATGACACAAAATATGATTAGACCCAGATACAATACTATTTTTCCTGCCCCCCTTAAGAGTGAGGAACAAAAATTCGAGGCAGTAAAATTTTTAAGTCGGCATAAAACGCCATATCAGAAATCGCCAAATGCCACAATGTACTGGCATACATAATAAGAACAATCAATGCGATTAATGCTTTGGCAGGCATAGCAATGAAATATACCTGCAATTGAGGTGCATACGCGCCTAAAATAGCAAATGCACCCTCAACCAATAATAAAACTAAAATAATGGGGCCGGCATACAATACAAATTTGTAAGCAAAAACACCGATTGTTTCGATGAAAAAATCAACGGCACCAGGTGCAATACTGGGCACCCACTCTAATGTAGGCCAAAGCTGATACGTCTCAATAATCACACTAAAAAAGGCAGGAAAATACCCAAAAACAATCAGCACCATACCCAGCACATTAACAAGCGCACTACCAAGCATAGAATCATCATGCTCACCACCAGGGCTAAAATACTCACCAGATAGCGCACCACGCTGCTGGTCAATCATGACACCTACTGATTTAAATATCCAAAAAGGTAAAGCCAGAAAAAACCCAATCACAATACCAATAAGGGATTCTTTTAAAATAATAAAAACAAGAGAAATAAAGCCAATATCTCTAGCTTGAATATCTGGAATAAGCGGCACACATACAGGAATTGCAATGGCGATCACAATAGCGTGACGTAATGTACCCTTCATTAATTTTATTGAAAATATAGGAATAAGAAAAAGCGATGCCATGAGGCGCGGTATCGATATCGCAAGTGCAATAAGGTATGGCTGAAAAGCTTCGACAAAATTTAACAAAGTTATCGCCCCACATCTAAAACAGCTAAGAATATTCTGTCTGTTAAATTATAAAGTTCAGAACCTATCCATGCTGCAGTTAACGCTAAAACAAGCCCAACAGACACTAATTTAATAGCAAAAGGCAACGTTTGATCTTGGACTTGAAACACTGTCTGAACAAGAGATACGAGTACACCAACAACAATTGCCACAACCAGAGGTGGGGCCGATAACATTACAACAAGCACGAGTGCATTTTCGAATAATGTGATTGTTTCCATAATAATAATCCACTGTGTTAAGGCATCTCTGCTTAATGCCAAATAATTTTTCATGAGCCTAAAACGATGCAACACACCCATAAAACAAGTAAAAACGTACCTAATGTCAAACGGGTTGAGATGGGCCAATCATGTTCACCATCAAGCTGAAGGTGATGACTCTTTCACCTAATTGTTTCTTTAAATAAGGTTCGCACATACCTACGAACCCATTCGCTATGTTTTTATCTACATGCTAAAAATATATTGACAATAAACGCTATTAAGATACTACTGGAACAGTTAAAAAGAATACCCCTTTTATGGGGCACGCTATAAATATGTCCCTATACGCTCTGCGTTGGTATCCTGCCTCCGACGGCCTCATACCCAGGGGTATTCTTTCTTTGTGTATTGTTAATAAGTGCTATTGAAATAAGCGCTTTACACATAAGAAAAAACAAGTGCATGCAAAAGCTTTTCCCAACCGCCCACCAAAACAAACAAGAGAATTTTTAAAGGTAATGCCACTGTCATAGGCGATACCATTTGCATACCCAACGCTAATAAAAGGTTAGAAACAATTAAATCAATGACTAAAAAAGGTAAAAAGATCAAAAATCCAATTTCAAAACCCGCTTGTAGTTCAGATATAACAAACGCAGGGATCAAAATAAGTAAATTATCAGTACCAATATCAGAAGCGATTTCATCTCCCCATAACTTGATTGCCGAATCTTTAAAAAGGGCTGTAATATCAGGTGATGCATGCTTCGTCATAAAGGCTTGCAAGGGTTCTGATACCGAGTTGATCAAGCCAAAAGCCTGACTTTTATCAATCGCATCTACATCAATATCAATTAATATGCTGTACATCTCGTGAAAAACAGGCGCCATAATAAATAAAGTCAGTGCCAAACCAATAGCGTATAACACCATATTAGGCGGCAATTGCTGTACCCCCATAGCATTACGAACCAAATTAAGCACAATCGCTATTTTTAAAAAGCTTGTGGTAATCATTAATAATAATGGGACTAATGCAAGTGACGCTAAAATAAGCGAAAGACTTAATG
>CAKZUG010000104.1 GCA_937920545.1 uncultured Saccharophagus sp. | reverse complement strand
AAATTCAATCGCTTCATTTTCATAATCTTCTGCATGGTGCGTATGCCAATCAACAATAACGTACATACCGTTTTCAATAGCTGCATTGGTTACATCGTAGGCACGTTTTTTATGCGCGAAGTAATCATTTAAAATTCCAGCGTTATTCTCTTCTACGCCAATCGCCGCACGAATAAGGTTAACACCCCAATTATCTTTAAACGATTTTACTGTTTTTGCGTTATAAAAATATTCACCCTCACCAAAATTACTGCCCCAGAAAAAACTAACGCCCGCATATGATTTAGCGTCACCATCAAATAAAACTTGGTTGCCACGCGTAGTAATTTTTTCAACTTTTGGTACGTTTTTTGGCGCGCTAAAGGTAAAGTCTAAACGGCCATCTGTTCTTCCTCGTTCTGATTTCAATGTAAAGCTTTTAATATTACCCACACCACCGCCAGTAATACCTACCAAGCACATAGTATGCTCTCCGCTTATAGGTGTAATGCCCACGGTAACATTTCTAAAAGTACTCCAACTACCAGTACCCACTGTATTACGTTCACCTAAATACTGCTCTTTAGTAATATCAAAGAATGTATTTTTAAACAAAGGTACGCTTGGGTTATCAATATAAATACCCAAACGCGATGGCCTATCATGCGGATTATCACGGGCATAAAGAACATCAATACTGTTCACGTCTGTTAAATTAATATCGTTGTAGCAAACATAACTACCGCCATTAAAATACTCAACATTATCGTTTACAATTCTATAGCTAAAAGCATTATTTTGATCAAGTGAGTTAGCCGATATTACTGCACCAACCATACTCTCGGGGTTGCTAGCGCCGTTATTATTTCCACCCTTGCCACCATCGTTACCATCGCTGTTGGTATTGGTATTACCGTCATTTGGGGTATCATTATCTGGGTTAGAACCGCCTGTTCTGCCATTGGTCTGGTTGGGGCATTCTGCACTTTGATAAACACCAATATTATCTAACTGTACGTCAATATCACTCTGCCCCATATTGAAAGACAATCGGCCTAGCCTCTCTGTTGCAGTTGAATTAAATGTCACCTTATAATCTTGATACGTTGTCGTTAAATACTCGTCAACACCATTGCCCATTAAACTAGTATATGGCTCACGCCCTAAATCAATATTAATATTAATCGAACGGTTGTCATCAGCCTTCGCGCTAAAACATATTGAATATTCGAGGCCAGCGGTAAGGCTAACCTCATGCTCTAGCTGTACCTCCCATGCCTCCTTTGACACTCTATTAATAGTAAAACTCGCTTCATTGCGGTAACTATCCTTTGCACCGACTAAATAAACCAAGAAATCCTCTTTACCTGAGGTAAAAGTACCCGAACTAGATAGAATAGTGCCATTTGTTGGTTCTGGTTTTGGTTCTGGTTTTGGTTCTGGTTTTGGTTTTGGTTCTGGTTCTGGTTCTGGTTCTGGTTCTGGTTCTGGTTTTGGTTCTGGTTCTGATGTGGTCACAGGTGTGGTCACAGGTGTAGTAACAGGCGTGGTAACAGGTGTGGTCACAGGCGTGGTAACAGGCGTGGTAACAGGCGTGGTAACAGGTGTGGTCACAGGCGTGGTAACAGGTGTGGTCACAGGTGTGGTCACAGGTGTAGTCACAGGTGTAGTCACAGGTGTAGTCACAGGTGTAGTCACAGGTGTAGTCACAGGTGTAGTCACAGGTGTAGTCACAGGTGTGGTCACAGGTGTGGTCACAGGTGTGGTCACAGGCGTCGTCACAGGCGTCGTCACAGGTGTGGTCACAGGCGTCGTCACAGGCGTCGTCACAGGCGTCGTCACAGGCGTGGTCACAGGTGTGGTCAAAGACGTGGTAACAGGTGTAGTCACAGGTGTTTCAACAATAGGGTTAGCTGTCTGGCCACTGACTACATTAGGCTCGCCGCCACAGGCCGCCAAGCCCAAAGACAGCATACAAGCAGTGGAGTATTGAATCATTTTTGAATTGGTCATAGCTTTATGGTACTCACATCGCACTAAAATTATTAAATTCTTGCGATCGTACATAATTCACACGTTAAAGAATGTGTTGCACAGCATAAAAAATTCAATGCATATAACTTAATAGCATCAAAATCATCTATTGGCACCATAATCCAAGCGATTACCTTTATATCTATTTATATATGACAGGCAAAAATATCGACTTATTTTACTAGAGCTAATCGAGAAGTACGCCTTCGTCCGTATGAGCCTTACTCACTCACTTTGCCGGCAATTTTAATCAATGCCGCTCCATCTATCGCTATTAAAGAGGTGCATTATCAACACATCTAACTCAGCTCAGGCTATCAAGCGCCGCTTTATGTTTATTATTTTGGGTCTATTGGGCTTTGCCGCCTTTATTACCCTTCTTATTTTCATGATGCCAAAAGGGTTTAAAACAACGCTCAATGAAATAGGAGAAGGTAAGCCCGCACTGGTGTTTGTTTATGATCCAAATCGTGCTATTAGCCCAAGTCAATTTGAACAAATGAACATTGCACGTGATGCACTTGGCGATACAGCTGCTTTTTTATCAGCGCAATTAGCCACACCACAAGGCGATCAGTTTATTGAGACTTACCAAGCCAAACCTGCAGAGCTCTTTCTTTTTAACAGACAAGGACAAGCTGTCGAGCGCGGTTATGCACCCAAAAGTGCAGAAGAATTAATTCGTTGGATACAAAAAACGGAGTGAATAGGACGCTAAATAGCGGTGGCATGTTAAGCCCCGAAGGGCGAGCCCTAGAGCACTCACTTGCGTTGTTGTCTTTTTTGCTAAGCGCTACGGCCATTAGCAAAAAAGACGCTTAGCCATTAACCGCTCTAGGCCACGCAGAGGCACTACGAGGTTAATCAGGGGTTCCCTAGAGCTGCACTTGCAGGAAAACCTCTACGAGTAGAGCCTGATGTTTCACGCTCGGCTTGGTCTTCTTCGCGCTGCGCATTACGTGCACGCGCCTCTTCGCGACGAGCAAAAAAACGATCTAAAGCAGAACCAAAGCGGCTTGCAGAGCCAGAAGGCGCACCAGTTGATGAGTTGCCCGACCTTGTACCACCAGAACGTATAACAACCATACCTCCCGTTACGGATTCTAAATCAGTAATATCTTTTAACTCTTTAATCATTTTTACGTCTCCGGATGCAATTATAGTATTTATCTTATAGTGTATAAATAACAGCTTATGACACACTGCCATTTACATAACATATGAATAGATAAAGAAAAAAAAGTTCGGTTTAAATTTATTTAAACCAAAAAAATACTCACAACCAAAAAAAGTGTAAAAAAAAACCAACATAAAGCTGGCTTTAAAAGATATTTTATATAGGTTTTTGGGGTAAATGCTCAAATATAAAACACCCCCCAAAAAGCGTAAAGCCTATTCGCCATCTTGCAATAAATGCCCAAGCTTACCTTTTTTAGTATTGAGGTAAGCATCGTTATGGCTATTACGGCCGGGTTCGTGCGCCATACGCTCGACCACCTCTACGCCTGCATGCTCAAATGCTTTTATTTTACGGGGGTTATTGGTCAACAATTTAATTCGTTCAACACCTAGGTGTGCGCACATGTTTTTAAGCATACCGTAATCGCGCATGTCAGCAGCAAAACCAAGTTGCTCGTTCGCCTCGACTGTATCGGCGCCTTTATCTTGTAGGTGGTAGGCTTTAATTTTATTAAGCAGGCCAATACCGCGGCCTTCTTGACGTAAATAAAAAATCACGCCGCGCCCTTCTACCGATATTTTGTGCATAGCGGCTTGCAGTTGTGCGCCACAATCGCAGCGCAGGCTAAATAACGCATCACCTGTTAAGCACTCAGAGTGTATACGTGCTAACACAGGTGCACCTGTCGATACATCACCCATAGTAAGAGCAACATGCTCTTTTTGTGTGTCGTTTTCAACAAAGCCATGCATTTCAAACATGCCCATTGGAGTCGGCAATTTTGATGATTCAACAAAAGTGACTGTCACTTTGTACCCTTACATTTTTGACGCTTATGTGTTTAAAGTTTAGATATCTAAAGCTTATATTTTGCAAACTTATATTGTCGAGGTTTATAATTTTGAGGTAAGCACAAGCACGCCGCCTGACACTTTCATATTACATTTAGATAAAAAAGAATTACCCAATAAAATTTCTTTGGGGTGGTCATTAGGCATGATGACAGCGCGTATATTATTAAGTTTAATACTGCCCACCGTCACCGACTTTAAAGTTACTGCGTATGCTCTTACACGGCTATTGGCGGTGTTGACATAGAGTTCGCCTATACTATCACGCTTAGTAATCCCCATTCGGGCTGCGGTATTTTTATTAATGGCAAGTGTGCTTGCACCCGTATCAACTAAAAAATGAGCATTAAAACCGTTAACTTTACCATTAGCAAAAAAGTGATTGTTATGCCCAGCCTGTAAACGTACTTCATTTCTTATGGGCTTCACATAACCATTAGAATTTTTTCGGCTGATATTAAAATGTTTAACTGCGCCATTTATATCGATAACCGCTTCTTTTGAGGTGGCGCTAATAAGGTGAATACCGTTGCTGTTTTTTTTACCCACCTTAAGAATAGATTGCTTACCGTTAATAGAGACAACAGCGCTATTTTTAAACAAACCGTGTACCTGCACATTTTGCGCAAAGCTTACAGCCGAATAAAATAGACTTGAGCAAAGAAAAGCGCATAATATTGTGTGTTTTTTTAAGACAACCTTACTCATAATAATTAACCTTTGGTTTGAGCGACTTAGCAGTAGATAACATTAAAATAATGGCAGTAGCTTGTAAGCGAGTAAAACATGCAAGCAAACGCATGCAGCGATACCGGCTAATACATCGTCGACCATAATACCAATGCCACCATGCACATGCTTATCGACCCATTTTATGGGCCAAGGTTTAGCCATATCAAAAATACGGAACAAAATAAAACCCGCCAGCATGGCGCTCCATGAAAAAGGCACCAAAATAAAGGTCATCCACAGACCAACAAACTCGTCCCACACAATACCGGGGTGGTCATGTACATTCATGGCTTTTGAGGCTTTATCACACAGGTAGCAGCCCACAATAAAACTGACCACAATCACCGCTAAAAACGCCATTAAGGGTAGCGGTGCCAGTAGATAATATAACGGTAAAGCCGCAATCGTACCCATGGTGCCGGGCATAACTTTTGATAAACCCGAGCCAAAACCAAAGGCCAAAAACAGTACAGGACTTTTCAGTAACTCAGAAAAACGGGGGCTAACAGGGGCGGTATAATTAAAATTAAACATATTAAAAGTGGCAATAACCTGTGAGTGCGGTATCAATGTGCGTACCATTTAACATTAAGCTCACCGCAGGCTGATGGTTATCATCATCTTTTGTTAATGCGTCTATTGTGCCAATGCAGGTAAAGCATGCACGTATGGCAGGGTCAATAGCTTGCAGGGCTTGCTCGCTAGCTGTAAAGCACAGCTCGTAATCGTCGCCGCCGGTGAGTGCCCACGTTAGGTATGTTTTTTCTGCATCGCTAATATCGTCAACACCACCGTTATCGCTAGCGCTATTATCAAACCACGCAGGCAAACTGAGAAAGGCATTTTCGGCCTTTTGCTTAGCTAGCTGCTTTGCGTATTTTGATAAAGGCAAGGCATTAACATCTATTTGTGCACGCACACCGCTTTTGGTGCAAATATGCGTCAAGTCGGCTAGCAGCCCATCGGATATATCAATAGCCGCGGTGGCTATGCCTGCCAACGCCTGTGCAGCATCAAACGTAAGTGCGGGTTTGTAAAAATGGCGTTTAGCGTATTTTGCACGGCTTTTAAGCACGCTTTTGTCTTCGTCGCTGTACAAGTGCGCATCTAGCTGGTGCTGTAAAAAGTACAAAGCGGCCGCGCCATTACCTATGGTGTTAGTCACATAAATGTTATCGCCAACTTGTGCGCCACTGCGGGTAATGGGCGCTGGGCATTCCCCCATCACATTAAAGGTAATCGCTAATGTATCGCCTTTAGTGGTGTCGCCGCCGATTAACGCACACCCAAAGTGGGCGAGATCTTTATGCAGGCTTTTGCTAAATGCGCCGAGCCATTTTGGCTCTATGCCAGGTAGAGTAAGCGCCATGGTTACCCATTTTGGGCTTGCGCCCATTGCGGCTAGGTCGCTTAATGCTGTGCGCAGTGCTCGCTTGGCAATAAGCTTAGGTGCGCTTTTTTTGGGAAAGTGCACACCCTCTATGCAGGTATCAACCGATACCGCCAAAGGCAGCTGGTTTTGGGTGGCTATGACGGCGCAATCGTCGCCATTAGGGACAAGCAAGGTGTCACTTGGGGCTTGCTCGCAATTAAAAAATGCCGAGATCACATCAAATTCATTCATAGCGTTACTTTAACCAGCCGTGTTCTATTTGTTTTTGGCGCGCATGGCGCTTACTTCTACTTCGCGTTCTTGCAGAGCCACTTTATCGAGTACGCCATTAATAAACTTATGACTATCGGCAGCGCCAAATTTTTTGGCTAGGTTAACCGCTTCGTTGATCACCACTTTGTAGGGCACATCGATACGTTCCGTTAGCTCAAAACAGGCTTGGCGCAACACGGCTAAACTCACGGGGTCAATCTCTTCAAAGGCCATATTGCTTAAAAAGGCTTTAAAAAGACTATCGAGTTGTGTTTTTTTTGCCGCTACACCGTGTAGGTTGCCGCTAAAATAATCAACATCCACTTTGGCCATGTTGTTGTCGGCATGAAATTCAGATTCGATGCTGTGCAACGAGTTACCTGTCATTTCCCATTGGTAGATTGCCTGCATGGCGTAATGTCGAGCTTTGCCGCGAGCGGCCGCACTTACTTTCATGTTGTGTTCTCTTAACTTAGCAATATGTAACTTAGCAATATGCCGCCAAACGTGGCGGCATGATAAAATTTTACATGTACGGGGCGTGCGACTAACTAGCCAATATTGCTAATTAACGAGACCATTTCTAGTGCTGTTGATGCCGCTTCGCACCCTTTATTACCCGCTTTTGTACCCGAGCGCTCGATGGCTTGCTCGATAGAATCCACGGTTAGCACGCCAAACGTGATGGGAATACCCGCATCTAAAGAAACCTGCGCCAAGCCTTTTGTGCACTCGCCTGCCACGTATTCAAAATGCGGTGTACCGCCACGAATAACCGCACCTAACGCAATCACGGCGTCAAAACGGTTTGTTTTAACAATTTTTTGGGCCGCAATCGGGAATTCAAATGCGCCGGGGGCGTAGAAAATTTCGATATCGTCGTCTTTAATACCTTGGCGGCGCAATGTATCTAGCGCGCCTTCTTTTAAGTGCTCAACCACAAAGCTGTTCCAGCGACTAACCAATAACGCGTATTTGCCTGAGCTCTGCTGAAAATTACCTTCTGTTACTTTAATCGACATAATGCTTCCTCGTATTTTGGTGTGCGTGTTATTCGGGGTTGGTGAGGTATTCAACAACCTCAAGGTTAAAGCCCGATAACGCTTTAAACTTAAAGGGTGCGCTCATTAAGCGCATTTTACCTACGCCAATATCTTTTAATATTTGCGAGCCTGTGCCCACTTGCTTGTAGGCAATATCTTGTTTGGGGCGGGCTTGTTTGCCGCTGAGCATCCAATCGATGCTTTCTTCTATTTCGTCTGAGGTTTCGCTTTGGCAAATAAACACCACAATGCCTTCGCCAGCATCGGCTACGCATTTAAGCGCCGATTGAAAACTCCACGATTTCACTTCTTGATCTTTACGCTGTAGCGTTAGCACATCGCGGGCAGTATTCCCCACGTGCACACGTACCAACGTGGGCTTTTCGGGTTGGATATCGCCTTTTATTAATGCAAAGTGTTTTTCATCGCGAGCCGAATCAAAATAGGTTTTAAGCACAAACTCGCCGTAATCGGTTTGCACCGTGCGCTCGTTAATACATTTAACGGTTTGCTCATTGAGCGCGCGATATTGGATCAAATCGGCAATGGTGCCCATTTTTAAGCCAAACTTTTTGGCGAAGGCTTCGGAATCTTCACGGCGCGCCATGGTGCCGTCTTCGTTCATGATTTCAACAATCACGGCGGCAGATTCAAAACCGGCTAAGCGTGCTAGATCACAGCCTGCCTCGGTGTGACCTGCGCGGCTAAGTACACCACCTGGTTGGCTCATGAGCGGGAAGATATGCCCCGGCTGCACCACATCGGTGGGCACGGCGTCGTGTTTGACGGCAGTACGTACGGTGTGCGCACGGTCGGCGGCCGATATACCCGTTGTGACACCTTCTGACGCCTCAATAGATACCGTAAAGTTGGTTAAATGGGCGGCGTGGTTATCGCGTACCATTAACGGTAAATCGAGCTGTTTACAGCGCTCGGGCGTAAGGGTAAGGCAAATTAAACCGCGAGCATGTGTGGCCATAAAATTAATATCTTCTGGGCGCACTTGCTCGGCGGCCATAATCAGGTCGCCTTCGTTTTCGCGGTCTTCGTCGTCCATCAAGATCACCATACGGCCTTGACGGACTTCTTCAATAATTTCTTCTGCTGTGTTTAATTCCATAATGGAAATCAATCTCTGTACATACACATGTGTGTGGTTGGGCTAAGGGCGGCTATCATACCCATTTTGCGCAAGAAAAGCCTCTGAAATGCCGCTTTTTTGATCTTGCACGGCGGCTTTATCGCCTAAAAGTAAGCGCTCTAGGTAACGGGCGATTAAATCGACCTCTAAATTGACTTTTGTGCCCGCGCGATACGCTTCAATAATCGTCCACGATAACGTGTGCGGCACAATGGTTAATTCAAAGGTATCGCCGTTTACCGCATTAACGGTGAGGCTGGTGCCGTCCACGGTGATAGAGCCCTTATGAGCAATATATTTGGCCAACTCGGCGGGGGCTTTGACGGTAAAATGCTCGGCGCGGGCGGTGGTCGTACGGGCAATGATTTCGCCTACACCGTCAACGTGCCCGCTTACCATGTGGCCGCCTAAACGCGTAGTCGGCGTCAGCGCTTTTTCTAAATTCACGTGGCTACCCGTTTGCCATTGCCCAACGGTGGTAGCCTTGAGTGTTTCGACCGACACATCAGCGGCATAGCCATTGGTAAACAACTCAACAGCGGTAAGACACACGCCGTTTGTGGCGATAGAATCACCCAGTGCAATATCGCTGCAATCAAGCGTATCGGATTTAATCACAATACGCATATCGCCGCCTTTAGGCTGTAACGATTCAACGTACCCTTTTGCTTCAATTATTCCTGTAAACATAGCCAACCTTTTACAATAAATACCAGTATCAATCTAAAACGTGCTTAAAGCCTGTTACAACTCAAAGCCCATTAAAAAAGCCAAGTCATCAATTTAACTATACGCACTAAATGGCGAAACCGTGCGCGGGCCTTAGCTTTGAGGCTTGCGGTTAGCCTTCGTGAGCTTGTGCGTTAGCCTTCAGGGTCGGGGGCGGCCGTAATGCGCCAATCATCACCCACGGCACGAATATCTTTAATCGATATGGGTAGCTTAGCTGTCATTTTTTCAAATGGCAGGTCAAATAGTGGCCGAGCTGTGCTGCCTAATATCTTGCCCGACATATAAATTACCAGCTCGTCTGTTAAACCCGACGCCAGCACACTGGCACCTAAGGTGGCACCCGCTTCGACTAATACATCATTGCACTCTTCACTGGCTAATTTGCGCATAAGGGCGTAGATATCAACACGTTCGCCGCGTTTAGGGAGCACCCATATATCGCAATCGTCGGGTAAATCTGGGCGCATTGCGTCGGCTTTTTCTTGGTTGCATGTTGCAATAACGGTTTTGCCACGCTGCTTGAATATGGCGGCATTCAGTGGCGTGCGTAATTGGGTATCGACAATCACACGCAATGGCTGGCGAGCATCTTTGGTGAGGCGCACTGTCATTGATGGGTCATCGTGCAGAACGGAGTTAATGCCTGTCACAATGGCGCAACTGCTGGCGCGTAATTTTTGTACGTCTTTACGCGAGCGCGGGCAGGTTATCCATTTGCTTTCGCCGCTGGCCATGGCAGTGCGGCCGTCTAAACTCATGGCCGATTTAATCGTAATGTGGGGTAAACCACGCATCATACGCTTAATAAAGCCACGGTTGAGCTCAAAAGCAGCGGCTTCTTGTATGCCGCCTTGAGTGGCAATATTATTGTATTCTAATAGCTCTATGCCTCGGCCCGATACACTAGGGTTTGGGTCTTCCATGGCGTAGACAACACGTTTAATACCCGCAGCAATCAGTGCTTGGGCGCAGGGGCCGGTTTTACCTTCGTGACTGCATGGCTCAAGTGTCACGTAAGCAGTTGCGCCTTTGGCTTGGTCTCCAGCGTCGTTAAGCGCGTTAATTTCGGCGTGCGGTTGGCCGGCTTTCTCATGAAAACCACGTCCAACAATATCGCCATCTTTAACAATAACGCACCCAACACGTGGGTTTGGGGTGGTGGTATAGCGGCCGTTTTCAGCAAGCGCTAGGGCCTCAATCATACATGTTTGATCTATCGACATAGGTGGGTACGCTTTTTAAAGTTGTTTTAGGCTGGGTTTGGGTGGTGCAGGATGCAAGGGGTTATTTGCTTGGCCGTCTGCTTGTGTTGTGGGCTGAGCAGTGCCTTCTTGAGCGTGAGGCTGATTTAGGCGATCAATTTCTTGCTGAAACTCGCTGATATCTTGAAAACTGCGGTAAACAGAAGCAAAGCGCACGTAGGCGACTTGATCGAGTGAACGCAGCTCGGCCATAACCTGCTCGCCTACTAACAACGATTTGATTTCTCGCTCACCCAGCACTTGCAAATGGTGCTTCACGTTTTGTACCGATAGCTCAATGGCTTCAACGCTAACGGGGCGTTTTTCTAGGGCGCGCTGAAAACCATCGCGGAGCTTTTCTTCATTAAAAGGCTCCCGCGATCCGTTTTGCTTGATAATACGCGGCATGACCAGTTCGGCCGATTCAAAGGTACTAAAGCGCTCTTTGCAGCTGGCACATTCACGCCGCCTACGCACCTGCCCGCCCTCGGCCACAAGGCGCGAGTCGATCACTTTGGTGTCTGTTTCATTACAAAATGGACAGTGCATAAAGGCCATTACCCCTCAAAATTTTGGGCGCATTGTATCACACTCGTTTATGGGGCGTTGGCTGGGTTGGCTTTGTTATTGGAGCTGGCTTATTGAGTTTGGGATGCTGTTATTTGCACGTTGAATTTGGGTGGCTTAGCTGGATATCTTGGTTTGGTATGACGAACTTGCTGGTAGTAATATTCCTTAGACTGGCTTCGT
>CAKZUG010000103.1 GCA_937920545.1 uncultured Saccharophagus sp. | reverse complement strand
GTTCGAGATAAGCGTACCCGAACTCCTCGAGATTTGGCTCGGGTACGTTTAAATATACTGGCTATTTGTCGTCATGGCGCGTTGTGAGTTTTTATAAAAAACTCACATAGTGAACATCGCTGCTCTTATTGGTTTTATTTTTAAGTGCAAGTGTTCGCTTTGCAGCAACGTAGCTTGCGTGGTTTTCTTTGAGTCTTGAAAAGCATACTTTTTTTGCTTTAAGTTGCTTCTCCATGCAGCTAGTGCGTAGCAGCTTATAATGGCTCACTACATCTTTTGCTATTTTCTCGTCTTTTGTGATTTCTGCCATTGCGCCATTTGATGCTAAAGCAAGCGTAAGCGTAAGTGCGGTTGTTACTTTTATAGTTAAAAATCTCATTGTGTTTTCCCTGACTCATGCGATGTATTGATAACTTAATAATTATGAGTGTAGGCATTTTTTTGACCTATGTTAGGTCTATTTTTAGACTAAGTGTTGAAGTATGACATGCGTCTCAATTTCGTAATGATACAAATGCCAATGATGATTTTGGCTTCTTTTTTTATGCTTTCTCCCATACTTTTTAAGTGCTTTTATAGTCTATAAATATAAGATATTTGTAGGGACACGCTTTATCAAAACAGTCTTGTTTTTATTTTTTTGCGCAGGATAAGGGATCGTGAAGTCGAATTTTGCTTATAGACAGTAAAAGCTGTAGTAGCGGCTCTTCCTTGAGTGCTATTGCAGCTTTTACTAACAACAGTGTGCTAGATGTCGTAATTTAAAACCGATTGTAGCCATTTTTCCATGGTGCGGTTACTCATGTTTTTACGCTTTGCCAGCGAATCGACTTGGTCGCGTGAGACTTTACCTGCATTGAAGTATTTGGCTTCTGGATGCGAGAAATACCAACCTGATACCGCTGCTGTGGGAAACATCGCATAATGCTCGGTCAATTCTATCCCTGTTTCATTTGAGGCATCTAATAGCTCAAATAAAACGCCTTTCTCTGTATGGTCTGGGCAAGCAGGGTAGCCCGGTGCTGGGCGTATACCTTGGTATTTTTCTTTTATCAGCGATACATTATCGAGTGTTTCGTTATCGGCATAGCCCCAAAACTCTTTACGTATTCGCTCGTGTAAATGTTCGGCAAAGGCTTCGGCTAGGCGGTCGGCCAGGGCTTTGACCATAATGGCGTTGTAGTCATCGCCTTCGGCTTCGTATTTGCCTGCAAGTTCGTCTACACCGTGGCCCGTGGTGACGGCAAAACCGCCAATATAATCTTCTAAGCCGCTATCACTCGGTGCGATAAAGTCGCTGAGTGAAAATTGTGTTTCTTCTGCGCCTTTTTTCACTTGCTGCTGACGAATATGATGCGTGGTTGCTATCACGTCGCCATCGGCATTTTTAATCTGAATATCATCGTGGTTATGGCTGTTAGCAGGCCAAATGCCAAAGCGAGCATGGGCTTGAATACGCTTATTGGTAATCATGTCGTCAAGCAATGCTTGTGCGTCGGCAAACAACTGTTTGGCGGCTTCTCCCACAACTTCATCATCAAATATTTTGGGGTACTTGCCCACAAGGTTCCAGCTAATAAAAAACGGTGTCCAGTCGATATACTTTACCAGTGTATCTAAGGGGTAGTTTTTGAGTGTTTGGCAACCGAGTGTTTTAGGTTTAACGGGCGGGTTTGCCTGCCAGTCTATTTGGTGTTTTTTCTTGATGGCGTCTTTATAGCTGAGCGATTGCCCTTGGCTGGTACGGTTGGCACGGCGCACACGTACCTGCTCGTATTCTTCTTTTAGCCCATCGACAAACGGCTGGTATAAATCGTCGGCCAATAATTTGGTGGCCACGCCTACCGCGCGTGAGGCATCGGCCACATAAACGGCTTGGTTAAGGTTAAATTGCGGGTCGATTTTAACGGCGGTATGCGCTTTTGAGGTGGTAGCACCGCCAATCATAAGCGGTAAGTTAATATTGCGCTCTTGCATTTCGCGCGCAACATTCACCATTTCATCCAGCGATGGCGTGATTAAACCCGATAAACCAATAATGTCGCAGTTTTCTTTTATGGCGGTATCAAGTATTTTTTCGGCTGGCACCATCACACCTAAATCGACCACCTCAAAGTTGTTACATTGTAAAACCACGCCTACTATATTTTTGCCAATATCGTGTACATCGCCTTTTACGGTGGCCATGAGTATTTTGCCATTTGGCTTTGATGCCTCGTTTTTTGCCGCTTCAATAAACGGTTGTAAATACGCTACCGACTGCTTCATGACGCGGGCAGATTTCACTACCTGTGGTAAAAACATTTTACCCTCGCCAAATAGATCGCCAACAACATTCATGCCATCCATTAATGGCCCTTCGATAACGTCAATAGGGCGAGTAGCTTGTGCGCGGGCTTCTTCGGTATCTTCAACAATAAAAGCCGATATCCCTTTAACTAGCGAGTGCTCTAAGCGTTTTTCAACTGGGTGTTTACGCCATTCTAAGTCTTCTTTTTTAGGGCCTTTGCTGCCATCGCCACGGTATTTTTCGGCAATATCTAATAGCTCTTCTGTGCCGTTACTGTTTGTGTTAAGAATAACCTGTTCGACTTTGTCTTTTAGCTCTTGGGGTAAGTCGGTGTAAATCGCAAGCTGCCCTGCGTTGACAATGCCCATGTTCATGCCTTCTTTAATGGCATAGTACAAAAATACCGAGTGGATCGCCTCGCGCACTGGGTTGTTGCCCCTAAACGAGAACGACACATTACTCACGCCGCCCGATACGCCAGCATAAGGTAAGTTTTCACGGATCCATTTGGTGGCTTGAATAAAGTCAACGGCGTAGTTGTTGTGCTCGTCGATACCCGTTGCAACGGCAAAAATATTGGGGTCAAAAATAATGTCTTCAGGCGCAAAGCCCACTTTATCAACCAATACACGATAGGAGCGTTCGCATATTTCAATTTTACGGGCGCAGGTATCGGCTTGGCCGTCTTCATCAAAGGCCATCACAATAACGGCTGCGCCATAGAGCATACAAAGATTGGCGCGCTCGATAAATTCAGCTTCGCCTTCTTTTAAGCTAATAGAGTTGACAATGGGCTTGCCTTGAATGCATTTTAAGCCCGCTTCGATGATATCCCACTTAGAGGAATCTACCATAATGGGCACGCGTGAAATATCCGGCTCGCTTGCAATAAGGTTTAAGTAGCGCACCATGGCGGCTTTGGCGTCGAGCATGCCTTCATCCATGTTTACGTCAATGATTTGTGCGCCGTCTTCCACTTGCACAAGCGCCACTTCAACGGCTTCATTGTATTGTTCTTCTAAAATAAGGCGCTTAAATTTAGCCGAGCCTGTCACATTACAACGCTCGCCCACGTTTACAAACAGCGACTCTTTACTGATGTTAAATGGCTCAAGGCCCGATAAACGACACTGTGGTTCTATATCGGGAACAATGCGCGCATCATAAGGGGCAACGTTTTCAGCAATGGCTTGAATATGTTGGGGCGTGGTACCGCAGCAGCCACCGATAATATTGAGGAACCCTTTTTTGGCAAAGGTCTCGACAATCTCGGCCATTTCGCTGGCGCTTTGATCGTATTCGCCAAACTCGTTGGGTAAGCCCGCATTCGGGTGCGCCGATACATAGCAGTTCGCAATACGCGATAATTCTTTAACATAAGGCTCGAGTTCTTCTGCACCTAGCGCACAGTTGAGGCCAATAGATAAGGGTTTGGCATGGGCAAGGGCATTGTAAAACGCCTCGGTTGTTTGCCCCGATAAGGTACGGCCAGAGGCATCGGTAATGGTGCCCGATATCATAATAGGCAGTTCGTAGCCTATATTTTGAAAAAGCTGTTTAACCGCAAAAATGGCCGCCTTGGCATTTAAGGTGTCAAAAACGGTTTCGATTAAAATAAGGTCACTGCCGCCTTCAATAAGGCCGCGCGTGGCTTCGGTATAATTTTCTACCAGCTCGTCAAACGTTACATTACGCGCGCCGGGGTCGTTAACATCCGGTGAAATCGAGCAAGTACGGCTAGTTGGGCCAAGCACGCCAGCAACAAAGCGGGGCTTGTCGGGGGTTTCTTTTGTGGCTTGATCGGCCACTTCACGTGCAATACGGGCAGACTCGACGTTTAACTCGTAGGCAACGGCTTGTAAATCGTAATCGGCTTGCGATATTTGTGTCGAGTTAAAGGTGTTCGTTTCGATAATATCGGTGCCGGCATCAAAGTAGGCTTTGTGTATTTCGGCAAGTATTTTAGGTTGTGTAATGGCCAGTAAATCGTTGTTGCCGGCAAGGTCGCTTGGGTAATCGGCAAAGCGCTCACCACGGTAATCGGCCTCGGTGAGCTTATAGCTTTGTATCATTGTACCCATTGCGCCATCTAAAATAAGAATACGTGACGCTATGGCGCTTTTAAGCGCATTAATGCGCTGAGCTAAATCTGGACTCATGAAAATACATACCTTTAAAAAACGTGAAACGATATATTTATAACAATCTTTTTATACCGATCTATTTATAATCTATATCAATTTATTTCGATTTAGGTATTTTAACAGAGCAGCGGCCAAATACCCATATAAGAAGCCAGAAGTTGTTGCACGCTCTAGGTCACGCAGAGATGCGACGGGGTTAATCAGCCGTTCCCTAGACATTCTTTTGGGTGAATGAGGTATGTTTTGAGCTATTTGTGTAGCGGGTTAATCATCGTGTGCGCCAAATGGTATTTCAACCGTAAAAATACGTGTATTGATGGTGCATAACTCGATACATACTCGTATCGCCTATTTCATTACTTCTTTAATTCCACTAAAATACCTTACTAAATTACTAAGGTATTTGCATAAGGCTATATTATGAACTTAAACGTCGATATTACAGAATCTGCTCAGGCGTACTTAAAAGATCTACTCGATAAGCAAGACGACAAAGACACCTCTATTAGGATGTTTGTGTCTAACCCCGGCACGCCGCAGGCCGAAACCTGCATTGCTTACTGCAAAGCGGGCGAGGTAAAAGAAGAAGACGTCAAGCTAGAGCTAAACGGTTTTAATGCGTATTTTGAAGGCCGCAGTGTGCCGTTTTTAGATGAAGCAAAAGTCGATTACTCGGCCGATAAAATGGGTGGCCAATTAACCATTCGTGCGCCTAATTCAAAAATGCCTAAAATCACCGATGACAGCCCCATTGAAGATCGCATTAATTACGCATTGCATAACGAAGTGAACCCTGGCCTAGCCGCACATGGCGGTAACGTTACGTTAGAGAGCATCACCGACGATAAATTTGCCGTGTTAAAGTTTGGCGGTGGTTGCCAAGGGTGCAGTGCGGTTGATATGACCTTAAAACAAGGTGTAGAAAAAACCTTGCTAGAACGCGTGCCAGAACTCAACGGCGTCAAAGACGCGACCGACCATACAGATAAAACACAAGCCTACTACTAAACATATTGCAGTATGAGCATGAATTAAGCTAAGTTGTTGTTTAATCATGTTGGCGGGTATGCGTCCATTTTAAATGGAGCACTTCTACTAAATGGAGCACTTTTAAATAGAGTGATTCTATGTGGCATGAGCTAATATGAGCTTAATCAATACATGATTGCGCTTTTAGAGCGTGTAATGTGTGAGCCTGTATTGGTTGAGCAAAATTATTTAAGCAAAAAACCTTAGGTGTGTAGCCTAAGGTTTTTTTATTTTAGGCGCTAAATTTTTGCTGCTGGATTTTAAATTCGAGGTTTAAGCTTTAAGCCCCAAACATAAGCCTCTAGCCGCCGATCCCTACAAATGCCACCGTTAATGCACGCCAAATTCACTGAGTTGTGTTTTTATTTTCAGTTTCTCATCGCCTAGTCGGTAGGCATAAATCACCGTATAGGCCATCACGTTTTTAACATAGCCACGCGTTTCTTTAAACGGAATAGTCTCTATCCAAATATCAAACGGCAGGCTGGCGGGGCGTTTTTTTAGCCATCTATCCACTCGGCCGGGGCCAGCATTATAGGCGGCTGTGGCGTGTACGGTATTGTTGTTGTATTTGGTGAGCAGCTCTTTTAAATAAAAACTGCCCAATAAAATATTATGGCTAGGGGTAAATAAATCGCTGGTGGTGTGTTTAATACCGCCTTTTTTAGCTGTTTGTTTGGCGGTGGCGGGCATAAGTTGCATTAAGCCTCGTGCGCCTGCGCGTGAAGTGGCGTTTTCTAAAAAAGCGCTTTCTTGGCGGGCAATGGCAAAAATTAATGTGGGTGGCATCTTGATGGTAGACGCAATCGTGTTAATTTCATCTTGATAAGCCAGCGGAAAACGAATATCCAGCATGTCCCATTGCTTGGCAAAAATCATCGATTGTATCGCTTGGTTATGCTTGCCCCAATCTTTGGCAATATCGCCCGCCATAATCACTTGCTCGGGGGTGAGTTGCGTTAAGGCAAATTGCCATTGTTGGCGTGCATCTAAGGTTTTACCGGTTAGCCATAGCTCTTTTGCAATAGCAATAGTGGGCATATTTTTGATAGCTAGCCGAAGCTGTGCATTTTCGCGCGGTGTTTTATGTTGCAAATTGTATTTAACACCCAGAATATCTGCCGATAAAAAACCATAAAAGCTTCGTTCTTGCGCGAGTGTGTTATACGTTTTTTTGGCGTTATCCTGTGCGGTTTTTGATTGATCGAGCTTTTCTATCGCGCGGGCCTGCCAATACTGCCAGCGTTCTTTTGAGTGCTCACTGGCCGAGAGTAAATCGATATAATTGATCACATTTTGCCAATTTTGATCCGTTAGCGCTTTGTGTATGAGTGGCTCTAGTGACGCCAGCGATTGTAGCTCAGGCGAGGCTTTAACCCATTTGGTCGCACGTTCAATATGCCCTTTTCTAATTAAGCGTTTGACCAGTTCCGCTTTGGTTTTAATCGCAATGGTCGAGTCAAATAATTGATTAGACTCATAGCGCAACCACTGGCGTATCGCGTCGTTAACATTGGTTTTAGCGTAACGACGAATGCCAAAGCTTATAATATCTTGCATTTGCGCCGAGCTGCCCACGTACAGCGTTTTGCTGCGTATTGTGGCGGGGTAGCTGTACACCTTATGCATTTTTTTTGCATATTCTTGGTGCGTTGGGCTCATTAAACTGGTGATATAACGGGCGAGGCTGGTTTTACCGTGCGATAACGCCAGCGTATAGCGTTGCCATGCAATGTCATCGGTTAAGCCTTTTTTCGATTTCCACAATGTAAACAACGGGTCGCAAGCTTTAGGCAGCGATTTATGCGATACCCAAATATTGGGTGTTTCTTTTAATGCCGAGACTTGCCCCATTTTTGCGCGGGCGTAAATAAAGCTGCATTCAATAGCGGTGTTTTTAAAATCGGGTTGGTAAAACTCAACAAATAAGGGCCATTTTTTTTGTTTGGCGAGCACTAATAACCACTGCGCACGCAGCCTATGGCTTAAATAACTGTTTGAATGGGCATTTAAAAACGCACTCACTTCTTTAACTGGGCGTTTTTCTAGGCGCTTGATTAAATCGTTGTAATCCAAATAAGGCACCAAAACATAGTCGTCGAGTTTGGCGCGGTAGGTTTTATAGCTTTTGGGTTTGTTATCGGCTAGCGCTTTACGTGCTTTTGTGTAGTTTTCACGCATTTGTTTGAGATTATCAGGCGATAACAGGTTTTGTCGTGTATCATTTTGCGCATCGACTAATTGGGCATGGCCAAATGGCGCGGCAACACAACTTGTGGCAAGGCAAACGCTTAAGCGTAACCCCCATTTTTTTATGTATTGTATCCGTGTTTTGATTATTTGAATCACGTGTTACCTAAGTGGTTGGCAGAATTATTGGTGTTTTATAGGCTGTTAATGCTTTTATATCGAGCATTTATCAGCATGCTTTTATTTATATCATTAGCCTATTTATAGTATCGCACTAATTTATAGTATCGCACTAATACGACGACTAATGCGAAGTAAGTGCGGCACAAAAGCAGTATTAAAATGTCAGTCGCTTTTTGGTAAGCGCATGTTTTAGTCAGTGTGCCTTTTTACTAACAGCACCGTTGTTACGTGCGCCATTATTAAAAGTTAAGATCAATAATAGCGGCGTTAGTTTCAGTCATATTGGTTTTGCAGTGTGCGCTTTACGATACACAGGCTTAGGCTTGATAAATACACAAAATGTATATATATCAAATTTAAGAGCAAAAAGTTTAAGCAAAGCAAATTTTTAAAACGGATTGATCATTTTATTGATGGATCTTATTAGCATTTTTAAGTGGTTTATTTGAGGGTTTCATGGCGTTACTAAAGTTAGATAAGTACCAATTACATTACGGCGAGCAAGTCATATTTGATTCACTTGAGCTTATTCTCGATCCCGGCGACAGGTTGTGTATTATTGGCCGCAACGGTGTGGGCAAATCAACCTTGTTAAAATGTATTCAGGGTGAGATAAGCCCAGATAGCGGTGAGCGTTGGCTTAATGCTGGCACTAAAGTGGCCAGTTTATCGCAAGACTTACCCGATGCAGACGACACCCTAGTGTTTGACATGATCGCCAATGCGATGCCCGAGCTAGGTGCCGATATTGTTAAATTTAACGCTTTAGTTATCGACCCCGACCCCGATTTAAACGAGCTTGAGCGTGTACAGCAGCGTATTGAAGCCGCCGATGGTTGGAATTTTCAAAACAAAATAGAGCAAGTATTAACCCGCTTAAACCTAGATGGCACCGCAAAAATGCGAGATTTGTCAGGCGGTTGGCGTAGGCGCGTGGCGCTTGGCCAAGCATTAGTGGTCGAGCCCGACGTGCTGTTACTCGATGAGCCCACTAACCACCTCGATATTGAAGCCATACGCTGGTTAGAAGAGCAGCTACTGAGCTTTGCGGGCGCGCTTGTGTTTATTACCCATGACCGTGCATTTTTACGCTCGTTAAGTAATAAAATTGGCGAGCTAGACCGTGGCGCATTAACCTGCTGGAAAGGCACCTACGACGGCTTTTTAACCTACCGCGAAGAAATGCTCGCCGTAGAAGAAAAGCACAACGCCTTATTTGATAAGCGTTTAGCCCAAGAAGAAGTCTGGATTCGCCAAGGTATTAAAGCCCGCCGCACCCGCAACGAAGGCCGTGTACGCGCCCTAAAAGACATGCGTAACGAGCGTGCAGCCCGCCGCAACCAGTTAGGTAAAGCTAAAATCGAGCACAACACCGATAGTATTTCAGGCAAGCTGGTGTGTGAGCTAAGCAACGTCTCATTTGGTTGGGATAACAACAAAATTATTGACGACTTCTCGTCTATTATTGTGCGCGGCGATAAAATTGGATTAATTGGCCCCAACGGTATTGGTAAAAGTACCTTGTTAAAGTTGATTTTAGGCGATATCGAACCCAATGCGGGTGAGATAAAAATGGGCACCAAGTTAACCGTGGCTTATTTTGACCAGTTACGCGATCAGCTCGATTTAGAACAAAGCGCCATTGATAACATAGGCCAAGGCCGTGATAGCATCGAAGTGAATGGCCGCACTAAGCATGTGATCAGTTACATGCAAGATTTCTTGTTTTCGGGCGAGCGTGCGCGCACACCTATTAAAGCGTTATCTGGCGGCGAGAAAAACCGCGTCTTGCTCGCTAAAATGTTCAGTAAACCCTCTAACTTACTGATCATGGATGAGCCAACCAACGACCTCGACGTCGAAACATTAGAGCTGCTCGAAAGCTTACTCACCGACTACCAAGGCACCTTGTTTTTGGTCAGCCATGATAGGGCGTTTTTAGATAACGTCGTCACCAGCTCTATTGCGTTTGAAGGCGACGGCACACTGCGTGAATACGTGGGTGGTTACAGTGACTGGCTAGACCAAGGTGGCAAATGGCCAGACGATAATAAAGGTGCGGCAACGGCAACCGTATCGGCTGATACAAACACGGCAAGCAGCACAAGCACTTCAAGCACGACAAGCGCTAAAGGTGATGTCACCGCGACTGACTCGGCCAATAAAGCCGATGCTAAGCCCAAAAAGCTCAGTTACAAACTGCAAGCCGAGCTAGACAAACTCCCCGCGCAGGTAGAAAAGCTTGAAGCCAATATCGCTGCATTGCACAAAGAGATCGCCGACCCCGATTTTTACTCGCAACCACAAAATATGACCAATAAAACCCTCGCCAAGCTAGAGCAACTAGAAGCGCAAAATCTAGAAGCCTATGCCCGCTGGGAAGAATTGGAGAATATGTAAGTGTTAACAGCGGTTATTGTTATTTGTTTGGCGGTGGCCATGATGGTTGGCCCCATCATGATGATTCAGCCATCTAAAGGCCAGCGGGCACTCACGGCACTGCGCGAAAAAGCGCAGATGTCGGGGTTAAAAATCCGCATGGTGCCCAATACCCAAACAAAGGGCGCACAGTTTTTGGCCATGTACTTACAGCCCTTAGATATACCCAAAAAAGCTACACAGCCTGTAAAAGTGATGATCGAGCGTAAAAACTACAGCCACGGTTTGCACTTTGATAAAGAGTGGGCGCTATCTACGCCAACGACTTTTACGCCAGCACTTGAGAAAACCCTAAAAGATCTTGTGCAGCGTTTACCGCACACGGTGATGGGTATCTCCATCCAGCACGCCGAGGTGGGGATACTCTGGACAGAAAGGCAACGTAAAGGGACTAATATCAACGATGATTTAACGCTGCTTTCTCAAGCATTAAACGAGCTAAAGGTTGCCGTAGAGCAGGGTATAACACGCCAATAAGCCAGCAAATTTAATAGTGGTAAGGGGGTGTTTAAAAGGGGCGCTATAAGAGGGGCGTCATTCGTTAATGTAACGAGCTAACATAACGAGCTAACGCAATAAGATAAAAAGGTTAGATTTGAAATATGATTAAGTATAGATAGGCGGCTTTAAATCGGCACTGTCTTTATCGGGATTATGTTGATCTTCTGGCATTAAATCGGTGCTAATGTGTTTGCGCTTATTGGCCATTATTTCATCTAATTGCTTAACTATTTTGTGTTTTCTGGGGTCATTAATGGATGCCTGCATTAATACTTCTAATGCTTTTTTGTAAAAAGCGTAAGCCTTTAATACATTGCTTTTGTTCACGCACTTGTGACCCTCTACAATATGGGTC
>CAKZUG010000102.1 GCA_937920545.1 uncultured Saccharophagus sp. | reverse complement strand
AAATATTTAAGGGGTTTTATAATTTCGACTTAACCAAAATCAAGCCGAAAACTAATCCGAGAAACCAATCTTAAATTAGCCCAACTTTTCTTTAATACGTGCAGCACGGCCTGTTAATTCACGCAAGTAGTACAACTTAGCCTGACGAACATCACCGCGACGCTTAACAGCTAGGCTGTCGACTTGCTTACTGTGAGTTTGGAACGTACGCTCAACACCAATACCGTGTGAGATTTTACGCACTGTAAACGCAGAATCTAAACCACGGTTACGCTTACCAATAACAACGCCTTCAAACGCCTGTAAACGCTCACGGTTGCCTTCTTTTACTTTAACTTGCACAACAACGGTATCGCCTGGGCTGAACTCAGGAATGTCGCTTTTAAGTTGTTCAGCTTCAAGCTCTTGAATAATTTTGTTCTTAGAACTCATGACTTGCTCCTACTTAGCAATATAGCCTCGCGGCTAGAAATAATAAATACATGTTTTGCGGCTACTTTTTAGCCAATACTTTTTGATCATTTTTCGATAATGTCGCACCATCTAAAAGATCAGGTCTTGCATTAGCTGTAGCCAGTAAAGATTGCTCTCTTCGCCACTGGGCTATAGCACTGTGATTACCACTTAATAACACACTGGGCACATCACACTTTTGGTTGTTCTGTTGTATGGCTGGTTCGATACACTCTAAACCAACTAGGCTCACAGGGCGTGTGTAATGAGGGCAATCAAGCAAACCATTCTCGAAAGAATCTTGCTCGTGAGACTCACTGGCACCCATTGCGCCGGGTAACTTACGTATCATCGCGTCAAGCATCACCATACAGGGTAGCTCACCGCCGCTTAATACAAAATCACCAATCGACCATTGCTCATCGATATAATTATCGATAAAACGCTGATCAATACCTTCATAACGCCCAGCAATAATAATCATACTGCGCTGAACCGTTGTTGCATCTACATCACTGTGGCGTAAAACCTTGCCCTGCGGTGACATATATATAACAGTTGGAGGCTCACTGTTTTTATCTGTAACTACCTGAACGTGCCAATTTAAAGCCGCATCCAATGCCTTTTTCAAAGGCTCAACTTTCATTACCATACCAGGGCCGCCACCATATGGGCGATCGTCAACTGTCTGGTGCTTGTCGGTTGTGTAATCTCTTGGGTTAAAACAATGTAAATTGACTAACCCGTCTTTGAGTGCCCGACTGGTAATACCGTATTGGGTAATAGCAGCAAACATCTCAGGAAACAGCGTAATAATCGCGACATTCATTGGCATCAAGCCCTTAAAGAATTCGTGCGTTAAAATTCTGGATCCCAGTCGACATGCACCTGATTGGCTTGCACATCCACTTGTTGAATATATTGACCAAAAACATAAGGAATCAAACGCTCGCGCGTATCAATACTTTGGTCATTTGGTTTGACAACCAGCACATCATTTGCACCCGTTTCTATTAGGCTGTGTACAACACCTAATGGCACACCATCATAAGTGGGCGATGCAATCACATTTAGACCAATAAGATCATGCCAATAGAAATCATCATCACCCAGTTCAACAAGGGCTGATTTTTCTATTGCAATAGTTGCATTGCCTAAATGCTCGGCGTCAGTTCTGTTTTTTATAAAATCGAACTGTGCAACATGCCCCTTAGGCCGCTGCTCATACGATAATACTTTACAAGGCTTGACGCCATGCTGTGTTTTTACAAATAACGCTGGATAATTAAACAGGTTATCTGTTGGCTGAGTAAATGATTTAACTTTTACCCAGCCTTTAATACCGTAAACCCCACAAATACGGCCAACATCAATTAAATTAGAGCGCGGATTATTCACATGCAACCTTTAAAAATGATATTAGCTGAGGCTAAACAGTATTAAGCAGCGACTTTAGCTGCGTCTTTAACGAGCTTAAGAACACGTGGAGAACACTGAGCGCCTTGCTTAACCCAGAAGTCTAAACGGTCTGTATCGATGCGAATACGCTCTTCTTGGCCACGTGCGATAGGGTTAAAAAAACCTAAACGCTCAATAAAACGACCGTCGCGTGATTTGCGGCTATCAGAAACTGTAAAATGATAAAATGGACGCTTCTTTGAACCGCCAAGTGATAATCTGATGCTTACCATGTAAGTCTTTCCTATTTTGATAAAAAATTCTGTTATCGTTAAAGCTGATAAAAACTAACCAGCCACGAAAGGCGGCGTATATTAATGCAAACATTACGCTTTGTATAGAGCAAATTTACAGCAATGTAGAATATATAGCCTACTGGCCAAATCCAGGGGGCAAACCACCGCCACCGCCGGGCAACATGCCGCCCATTCCGCGCATCATTTTTTGCATGCCGCCGCCCTTCATTTTCTTCATCATTTTACTCATTTGCTTATGCTGCTTAAGTAATCGATTAAGATCCTGAATCTGCGTCCCAGAGCCTACAGTAATACGGCGCTTACGTGAGCCATTTAGAATATCTGGATTACGGCGCTCTGCTGGCGTCATAGAATCTATAAGTGCAGTCATGCGGCCAAACTGGCTTGTGACCTTGGTATCCTCGGCCATTTTGGCCATGTTACCCATACCCGGTAACTTCTCTAACATAGACGACATACCGCCCATATTTTGCATCTGCTCTAACTGATCACGCAAATCTTCTAAGTCGAACTTTTGGCCTTTTTTAACTTTTTGAACCAGCTTTTCGGCTTTGTCTTTATCTATTTTTTGCTCGGCCTGTTCGATAAGCGACATAATATCGCCCATACCCAAAATACGAGACGCTAAACGCTCGGGATGGAAAGGCTCTAACGCATCGGTTTTTTCACCTACACCTAAAAACTTAATTGGCTTACCCGTAATATGGCGTACCGATAACGCCGCGCCGCCGCGTGCATCGCCGTCTGTTTTGGTTAGAATCACACCGGTTAGCGCTAAAGCATCATTAAACGCTTTAGCCGTATTAACGGCATCTTGACCAATCATGGCATCAATGACAAACAGGGTTTCAATAGGGTTAACAGCGCTATAAATTTGCTGAATTTCGTCCATTAGGTCACTATCAATATGCAGACGGCCTGCGGTATCAACAAGCAACACGTCGGCATGTACTTTTTTAGCTTGCGCTAATGCATCTTTAGCAATATTGACAGGCTTTTGATCGGGCGTGGAGGGGTAAAACACCGCGCCAACTTCTTGAGCGAGAGTATCAAGCTGCTCGATGGCTGCTGGTCGATAAACATCGGCACTCACCACCATGACTTTTTTCTTTTCACGCTCGATTAAGTACTTGGCTAATTTGGCCACCGATGTGGTTTTACCCGCACCTTGTAAGCCCGCCATAAGCACAACCGCGGGCGGCTGAGCAGCTAGGTTAAGCGACTCGTTCGCCTCACCCATAATACTAGTAAGCTCGCCCTCTACAATTTTTAAAAATTGTTGGCCTGGGTTAAGAGCTTGTGACACCTCAACACCCTGAGCACGCTTACGCACGTGGTTAATAAACTCTTTAACAACAGGTAATGCAACATCGGCCTCCAATAATGCTTTACGCACATCGCGCAGCGCCTCTTGGATATTATCGTGATTAAGGCGGGCTTTACCGGTTATTTTTTTAAGTGATTTAGACAAGCGTTCCGATAGAGATTCAAACATAACACAGGCATCTTTTTAAATTATCGATTAATAACAGAGGCGAACTATAGCGCATGAAAATGACGCCGCCCCAAATATGTGGGGTGATTATAGTCATATCGGCGAGTTATAACTATAGTAAAATACACCGTACTTGAGGCCACACCGAATAACATGAAAAAACAACAAAAGCATAAACCCTTAACCTGTCTGACAATCAAGCGGCATTGCGCTTTGCGCGAAATGACATTTCCTATAGCATTATTGCTCCACAATAGTTAATCTTGTCAGCATATAACGCTAACCGCACTAAAATGAAACCCATTTAAAACAACATTTATACACTTTGCCATTTTTATTATGTAATCAATGTTGCGTAATCAATGCTCCTTAAATCAATGCGTAGACCACTAAGCAAAATAATTGGACGTTAGGATGACTTTTCTAAGCCTGAGCACGGCAAGCCTATATGGTATTTTATGGCTATCAATGATATTGCCTACAACGCAAAATCTACGGCTCCCACCCAAATACTTAAGACTTGGCGTCTCCTTAGCTATCGCTTTACACTGCTACATAACAACCTCTAGCATCACAGAGCACCAAGGTTTTGATTTTGGTTTTTTTAAAATGGTTCTACTGCTATTTGTTGTCATTAACTTACTGCTGTTAATTAGCAGCCTAAAAAAATCAGTTTTCTCGCTTTTTATACTGTTACTCCCACTTAACGTGATAGCGATTTTAGCCCATACATTACTGGGGCAAACGAGCGAGCACCCTATTGATTTATCAGCGGGTATTGCAGCACATATATTATCGTCAATATTGGCATACAGCCTTTTAACCATCGCAACACTTCAAGCTTTACTCCTTACCTACCAAGAGTACCAACTCAAACACCACACTGCGCGCAAAGTATTGCGCGTACTCCCTCCACTGCAAACAATGGACAAACTTTTATTTGAGGTAATTGGCTTGGGGGCTGGGTTACTTTGTGTATCAGTGGCCACAGGTGTTATTTTTATTGACAACCTCTTTGCGCAACAACTTGCCCACAAAACACTTTTCTCTATTATGTCTGCCGCAATATATAGCGTACTCATTTGGGGGAGATTTCGTTATGGCTGGAGAGGCACTACAGCAACTAAATGGGTACTTTCTGGCTTTTGCTTACTGATGCTCGCTTATTTTGGCACCAAATTTGTTTTGGAGTTGATATTAACAACTAGTTGAGCGTGTTAACCTCCCCATATAAAACATGTTTTCACCTTGCTTGATAACGATTTCTGGTTCAAGATTAACGCACTCAAATTATATAGGTTACTACCACATTGGACGCTGTCTCTACCGAGTTACTAGTCGGTCTGTTTATTGCCCTTATCTTTAGCTCTGCTTTTTTCTCTAGCTCAGAAACAGGCATGCTTTCACTTAACAAATATCGCTTGCGGCATATGGTGAATCAAGAGCACCGCGCAGCAATTAAAGCATCCAGCCTGCTTGCCAAGCCCGACAAGCTCATAGGCGTTATTTTAATTGGAAACAACCTTGTTAATATTTTACTTACCATGGTCGCGACCGTTATTGCTGAACGCTTTTTAAGCGAAGCATTGGTTATTGCATTACTGCCTATTTTATTAACCTTTATTATTCTTATTTTTGCCGAAGTCACTCCCAAGTCGATTGCAGCGCTTTACCCAGAAAAAATCGCTTTTCCTGCTAGCTTTGCCCTGCACTTTTTATTAATTGTACTTTTTCCGTTTGTATTTTTAGTGAATATAATTTCCAAGGCGCTGGCAAAAGTGTTGGGCATAGACCTCAACAACAGTAATTTATCAGACAACCTGCACCCAGAAGAATTGCGCACAGTCGTTAACGAAGCTGGCGAACTGATACCCGACCAACACCAAGGCATGCTGCTTAATGTGCTGGATTTGGCTAAAGCGACAGTTGAGGACATTATGGTGCCGCGTAACGACGTAGTCGGCATCGATATGACACATGACATAAAAAACATCATGCACTTCATCCGCACAACCGAGTACACTCGACTACCTGTTTTTGAAGGCGACATTAACAATGTCATTGGCATTTTACATCTTCGCAACGCTGCACGATTTATTAACGGCAGTGACGACACCATCACACATGAAGCTATACGCGATAACCTAAGCACCCCTTATTTTGTACCCGAGTCCACCTCGCTCTCCACGCAACTTCTGAATTTTCAAAAAGAAAAGCGGCGCACAGCGATTGCGGTGAATGAATACGGCGAAGTGGTGGGTATTGCCACCCTAGTTGACTTACTAGAAGAAATTGTAGGCGACTTCTCAACAGATGCAGCCGACGATAAAGAAGAAGAAGATATTGTGCCGTTGAGCAACAAGTGGTACAAAATTGATGGGTCAACGTCGATAAGAGAGGTAAATAAACACCTAGACTGGGATTTACCCATTGACGGCCCTAAAACGATTAACGGCATTATATTAGAGCACTTAGAAAACATACCAGACGCTATTGTTAGTTTTGAAATTGCAGGCTACCGCTTTGAGCTTACAGACATATCAGAAACGCGGATAGAAAAAGTAAAAGTAACGATGCATTAACGAATAAACCTAAGCGGGTAAAGACTCCACCCCATCGCCCATGCAGATAAGGACGACATGCAAAAAACCCCTCTCAGTGCAAGTAAAATAATCATTAACGGCTAGCTCGCCAGCATCAGCGCCCGACTCATTTCAACAGGCCGCTTTTGCTGTTTAACAATATTCGCTCTGTAGCACTTATTTAACATATCGACAATAATTCGCGCCGTTAACCCCCATATAACATGCTGACCAAAGGCATATGCGGGTGCCCAAAAGTCACGCCCTTTAATACATGCTGTATCGGTACGCAGGCGCTGATCCTCCAAGAAGAAAGCAATAGGCACCCAAAAAATATCGGCCACTTCACTAGGGTTTGCCTTAATGTGCTCATCTTTATTTAGCCTTGCCACAAAAGGCTTAACGTAAATATTCGCCCGTGAATAACTAGGCGCTAGCGCCTTGAATATATCCACATCGCAGGGATTAGCATTTACCTCTTCATGCGCCTCGCGTAATGCCGTTGCACGCAGATTGATGTCAGTATCGTCATACTTACCACCTGGCAGTGCAACTTCACCCGAATGCGAACGCAAAGACACGGCACGCTTAGTTAACAGTACACAATCCTGCCCATTGATATTTTTAATTAAGACAATAACCGCTGCACGACGCTGAACATGCATCTCCACACCCCTTATTTATACACTGTAAAAACGGTAAATACACAAACAAGATACGGCATTTATAGGGACAACTGGATGACAAGACACTCAGAATAACAAAAGAAATAAGACAAAATATATGTCTTGAGAACCTCTTTGCAAATTTCGACATATAACTTACCGATCTAGCATTCTTTACTCACATAACATGCACAACTCTGATAGTATCATTTTTAATCAACGAGAGATGATTATCGCGCCAATCTAAGCGACCAAAGATACATACTCTTACATTTTATTTATGTCTATTTTGGAGGCACACCATGTCTAACTGGCCATCATTTGATGAACTTAAAGATCTTGCACAAAACAACCCGGCACAATTAGAAGCCTGGCGGAAAAGTGAAATAGAGAAACTTATCGACAACGCCCCAACCGAACAACAACAACGTTTACGCGGTTTACAATTTCAAATAGACGGTGAGCGTAGGCGCCATAAAACGCCATTGAGCAGATGCATTGCGATCTCTAAAAAGATGCATGAATCATTACATGAACTTAATGATGCTCTAGCAGGATTAAACCTGGACAAAAAACAAAGCACGCCCCCCCCCAGACAAACCATCGTGAACGCAGTCGTATTAAACTTTCCATCCGCGCCTGAAATTAAAGCGTGTTAACACACACATTCAAAAAATACCTCAAATACAATAGCGGTCTAGATGCCACTAGCGATGCAATCACCGCATCGCTTTACTTTGCTATAGCTTAAACTCGCACTACCCATAAAATTCGCTGCGCAATTAAAGCCGAATACGCTACAATTACTCCCCCATAAAACAGATCTAAAGATACCCGCAAGCTATGCAATTATTTGTTAACAACTTAACCAATGTCGATTTCAGTTATTTCCACCCAACTCGTGGCCTTATTGGCGAAACATGGCTTGCCAGTATTGTGCTTGATGGCGAGCTGGATAGTAACGGTATGGTATGCGATTTTGGTATTGTTAAAAAAACACTGCGCACATGGCTAGACACGTATATTGACCATTGCCTACTTGTACCCAAAACATCAAATTGCACACAAAATCTGAGTCAAAACACGTTAAACACAAGCCTAGAATGGCGTTACGATAACAAGCATATTGCAATTAGTAGCCCCCACCAAGCCATAACACTTGTTGATGCAACAGACATCACCCCGCATAGCATTGCAGAACACTGCAAGCGCGCTCTACGCGATCACTTTGGCGAGGGTGTGGCCAACATTACGTTAAGTTTTGAACCAGAAGCGATCGCCACCCCCTTTTACCACTACAGTCACGGACTAAAAAAGCACAAAGGTAATTGTCAGCGCATCGCTCACGGCCACAGATCTAAAATTGAAATATGGCGCAATGGTGAGCTATCGGTAACGGATATGCAAAAGCAGGCATCCAATTGGGCGGATATTTATATTGCAACGCGTAGCGACATCCTTCAGCAATCAAGTAGCCAAATTGATTTTGCCTACCGCGCCGACCAAGGTGAATTCACGCTAAGCCTACCTGCAAGCTGTGTCGATATTATCGACACAGACACCACTGTCGAATTTATTGCATCTCACATTGCCAGCACCCTCAAACACCAACACCCTCAAGATAACTTTACCGTTAAGGCGTATGAAGGCATAGCAAAGGGCGCAATTGTAACCATCTAGAAAAACTACACTTGCTCGTGATCGACCAAGCAGCGCTCTAACACTTCGGGTTTAAGCGCTAAAAACGTATCATAACTGTTTAGCGTGCATGGAGAATGGTTGTGGTAACGCATAACAGCCTGATTTGGCTGCAAATTAATGTGCGTAAAACTAACTGATTTAGCGTCCCTACGATGCATACAGACACTTTTATAACTTTTTTCGGGCTGATGTCGCGTATGGTACTCAAAAAGAGATTGGCGAGTAATAGCAGGCAGCCGTGCATACTCATGCAACCGTGAAGCATGCACTTCGTCAAAATGCACCGACGACGACGTCATTGGGCTGACAATAGTTGGGTCAATATGCAGTTTACTCCCTGTCCACTGCCATAATACTTGCGAAATAGGCGTAAACACGCATAGCGAAAAAGGCGCAAATTGAGTCAGATCAAACACTTCAAACGTCATTTTAACATCGCAAAGGCTCTCGCACTTTACCAGCCGAGTAATAATCGCCCCACGAGAAATGAGCTTAGATACTTTGCCATCTTTACCGTTAGGCAAACAACCCTGATAAAAATTAAGCAATGCAAAAGCTAAACCACTAGCATTAGCACCTATCCATGTGCCCCCGCCTTGAGGGTCAACAGGGTACGCAGCACCATTTTTAACCGTTAACGGCAAAGCATCAGCACGGGCGCGCTGCTCATCACGGTTAAAAAATATCTCGCAACCTGCTGGAGTATATAGCCAGCTTAAAGTACACATTATTCGACCCGTTCTTGGCGCAAAAAAGTACGTGTGGCGGGCGCTACACCGAAGTTGTCGTCAAGACAAACACCCTGTAATTTAGCGATTGTGGCCAGCAGCGCAAAATGATGCACAGCATGGCTAGCCACAAATATTAATTCACGCCCCAGATTTGATTCAACATGAACAGAAACCGTACACGACAAACACACCTCGGTTTTAACACTAACAACCTGCTCTAGGGCCGTACTTAGCGTACCCGCAGACGAAAACATACTATCGATCCACTCAATGGTATGAGTAATATCAACCAATGCCGCAACAAGCGACGTCTCAATGGCCGCACCACGCCGCCTTAAATCATAATCAATAACTTCATCATTGATTACACCCAATTTAAACGCATAAAACATATCTAGCACATGCCTAACATGACTTCCCATTGGGCTTTGCATATGAGGCGTACATATATGCACGTACTGCTCTTGGGATATATCACTTAGCAGCTTATGAACTTGACTCAAAGACTCAAGCGCACCCACTATAATGGGTTGCAAATGAGCAGCAGGCGTAGCAGAAGCTTCTGTCAACATTGACGATGTTGTCATCATTACAATTAATCACTTAAGTTAAGGTGGGCTATCTACAGAGTAAATAACCAAAAATAGATAGTAGCAGGTTAAAACACATCAGACATGGCCTTCACCCAAAAGTGCCCTTTCATTTAGCCGCGGCTAAAACTGGGGAGATGCCAATTTTAAGTCACGGTACACTCTAGTGTGTGTGAGGATACGTCGTTTTAGACGTTATATCACGCCACCATACTTTTATAAGCGTCAATAACGAAGGTACAACCGCACCTTTATCGCGTAAGTCAGCGCCAATAATGAACAGCGTTTTGTATTGCAATAACAATGTTTTCACTACGACCAAGACAGGCGTTTTACTGTCCCAGATATGAGTTTGCTCACTGCTTGCGCCATTAAGCTCAATAACATCAAAAGTACGCCCCGCCATAAAATCACTTAAATTATCAAATTTAATATCGAGCCTACCATAATAAAACGCCGGAAAATCTTGCATAAGGGCATCAATTTTATCGCTTAGTGCTTGCGTAATATACTCACACCCATCTTTAAAAATAGCACCACGACAATGGCTACCCGCAAAAACCAACGGTACTTCTTCACCGCGTTGTGGCACGCTGCGCCATGTATCACCCAAACGCTCACGATATAAATCGCGCAATTTACAGGCACGCCTATCGGCTTCAACTAGCTCGGCAACTGTTCGCTTACCGTCTCCCGTTACGGTCGCGCGGTACTTTAATGTTATGGACACCACCTTACCTTGGTTTTCATTAGGCATACGCACATAAAAGACACCGGCCTCGGCTTTATGCTGGCTTAAACGCTGTAACATAAGCTTTTCACCTACCGGAAACGCCCTAACATACCGCTCCAACTCAGACTCGGATGCCACAATTTGCACGCCTGCACCACGACAGCCCTCATCAGGCTTCGCCACTAAAGGATAAGTAAGTCCAGCCCGATCAAGTAACGCTTGAGCTTTTATCGTATTAGCATTGCCAGGCACGCCATCAGGCTCAACAACAAAAGAAACAAACGGTAAAATATGCGCCTGTGCCGTTTCCCCCGCAGACGCCAACAAATCAATTTTAGATTCGCCTAGCATACCTGCCAAAAACACATTCGGGTTAGCCGCTAAAGGTAAGCCAAAACCACGGTAACGTATAGCTAGCCATAACCAGTAAAAAACAACCGGGATGTATAGCACCCAAACAGGCCAAAACTCATAAAAAGAAGCAGAGCGCTTTTGCTCATTTAAATGCGGTAGCCCTGCATTGGGGCCATGCTTGATTAGCGATAACGACATATAAAAAACTTATTCAAATAAAAAAGGAGAAGTAGAGAACACTAACAGCACGAAAAGTTTAGTGAATCTGGTTACTCTACAGGTATTTTTGTTGGAGCACGTACTGAGGCCAGAGTTGACGCTGTACGAGGTCGGTTATTAATAAATAAGAGCGCTACCGCCACTAAAGCAAAGGACCATTTCCAATATGAATCCACGAACCAGTCACTAGAGCCTAAAAAATAAATAAGCATATAAAGTAAGCTCACCCACACCACACCAGCCAATGTCATAGCAATCATAAAACGAATGAATCCTACGCCTACAAAGCCACAAAAACTAAAGCCAATAGTACGCAAACCCGGTATAAAACGAATAAGAAGAATATTAGAAAAGGTTTTTTCAGAAAATTTATAGCGCATTTGACGGAAGTTCTTCTTTTTGTATAAACGCGCCCTTAAAGCACGTACACGCCTTGCCAGCACACCCATATAATATAACCCGGCATCGCCAGAACATATACCCAACAATACTGCCAGCGCCCCCCATACGGGATGAATCGCCCCATCAGCAGCAAGCAACGCCCCAGATATAAGAGCGCCATCCTCCCAAAGCCAAGCAAATGTCAGCACACCAAAAAAAACCCACCAGGGATTTTGAGCCAATTGTTCCAACGAATCTATCAAAAAACACCTCTTATGCTTTTAGGCTAAAAGCCTTTAACATTGGACTATACATAAGAAGAGAAGTGCAATCAAAATTCACATTAGGCTTAAAGCGCAAACGCCATAAGAACATGTAAAAAGACCACAATAGATGTGAGCGATATACGCATAATCAAATAATATTTACCCATGACATTAGGCTGCCTTGTCTCAATAAATAATAAGGCAACAAAAGAAAGCGACAAAACAAGCAGTGCAACCAAAATATGCACCGTCAGTAAACATACCCACGCTATTAGCGTAAAAATATTACTGGATAACAAATAAAACAATTTATTATCATCGCAATACAAGCTTTTACCCCAAATAGTCCCGCTTAAGAACGTTACAATAACAACGGAGTAAGTGCAAAAAACAATGCTAGGTTTTAAATCTAAAAAACTAACGTCAAAAAAAGCGGCTAATACACAAAGAACAAACGGAATGACGCCAGCATAGCCCAAACCCGCCATCACTTTCTTTTCTCGCTCAGTTTGAATATGTAATGCATGACTCATATTTAAACGCCTTAAACCTCAATAGATGAAAATAACAAATAATCAGTGCAACTTTTTACCACAAGGTATCTACGCTAAGGGCCAAATTACGATCACATATAATGGCATAGATACAAAACTTACACATTTTATTGCCTATAGCCACCCCCAATTCAAGATACTGCTGTACTTACTACTGAGACAGTTGAAAAGAACACCCCCCTGTGTATGGGGCACGCTGCAAATATACCACTATACACTCTGCGTCGGCGCCTTGCCTCCGACGGCCTCATACCCAGAGGTACTCTTTCGTTGTGTCTTGTTAATATCTGTCAGTTAATTCATCGCGACCACCAAGTTTATATTGAATCACTTTATAAGGCGTGATAGCGTATGCACCCTCAAAAATTGGGGTAATGTTTCAGCTATATCGGCCTGATATTAAACGCCCTTAAAACGTAGCCCAAATACCCATTTTGGCTGTATTGCTATTTTTCAAATAAACGCAGCGTACATACGCACAGGTAAATATCATGTCTAAAGCACCCGTTCAAATTATTATGGGGTCACGTTCTGACTGGCCGGCTATGCAAGCTGCGCTTATACCTTTAAAAGAACTTGGGGTAGAGTTTGAAGTCAGTATTGTCTCAGCACACCGAACCCCCCACCGATTAGTCGAGTTTTGCAAAAACTCAGAAACCAACGGCACCAAAGTGATTATTGCCGGTGCAGGCGGCGCAGCACATCTTGCGGGTATGGCCGCATCAATGACATGGCTACCTGTTATTGCCTGTCCAATGGCTAGTAAGCATTTAAAAGGCATGGACAGCTTACTCTCCATGGCGCAAATGCCAAAAGGCGTTGCGGTAGCAACACAAGCCATTGGTGAAGCTGGCGCTTACAATGCAGGCCTACTAGCCAGCCAAATATTGGCCACATCTGATCCGGATCTTCAAAAAAGATTACAGACATGGCGCGCCAAACAAACTGAAAGCGTATTGGAGTCAGTGGAATGAGCTTACACATAGCCATTGTTGGGTCAGGTCAGCTAGCCCAAATGATGGCGCAAAGTGGACGCCCAATGGGTTTTACATTCAGCTTTTTAGCCGAACAAACCGATGACATCACCTGCGTAAAAGGTTTGGGCGACACCATCATACGTACAGATCAAACACCTCACACCCTCTTTAGCCAACTGGGTGAACCCGATGTAATTACTGTCGAGAAAGAACATGTCGACATCGAGCTACTTACAGCGCTAAGCAAACTCACCAATGTGGCACCAAACACGCGCGCACTTGAGGCATTTAAAAACCGCCATAGTGAAAAAGCTTTTTTACAAAAACAGCAGATTCCTATAGCCGACTACGCAGTTGTTACTGATAAAGCCAGCCTAGAGCATGCGATAAGCACTCTTCAAAAGCCAATATTTCTTAAAACGCAAGAAGAAGGTTACGACGGCTACAATCAATTTAAAATCACAGAAGATAACCAACACACAATCACACAAGAGATTACCTTCCCTGGTGCTTGGGTAGCAGAAAGCTTTGTTGCATTCGACCGAGAAATATCATTTTTAGCTGCTCGCAACACAAAAGGTGATATCACCTTTTACCCTTGTGTTGAGAACGAGCATCACAATGGCACACTGATAAAATCGATTGCACCTGCTCCAAACCTGCCTGATGCAATAAACAAAGAAGGTCAAACCTACCTAAAACGCGTGTGCGAAACGCTCGATTATGTTGGATTGGTATGCATGGAGTGCTTTTTAATTGATGACAAACTGATTATTAATGAAATTGCCCCACGTGTTCACAACAGTGGCCACTGGACATCGAAAGGCGTGCCAACAAGTCAGTTTGAAAATCATATTAGAGCAATTAGCGGTTTGACGCTTGGTAACACTGAGCAAACATTGCCTTGCGGCATGCTAAACCTATTGGGTGTTACCGTCACCGCACGCCAAGTAGAAGGGGCCAATAACTTTCTAACGCTGTACGGCAAGGCCACAAAACCCAAAAGAAAACTTGGCCATATTACCGTTATGACGCATTCGCAAGCCGAAACGAAAACCGAGCTTGCACGCTTACATACTATTGCATACAGCCCATATTAAAGTAGCGACTAAAGCAGCTCCAAGGTCTACCTCAGATCTACCCAAGCTCTATCCAAGATCACACCAAGAGCTGCTAGTCGCGCTTTTTATCATGCCAAGTTTGGCCTCACAACCCACTTACGGTATTACAGCGCGCAACCAGATTGCCACTTGGCTCAAGATTAGAGATAACCACAGCAAGTTCCGCTGGCCTTGAAAAATAGTACCCTTGCAAATAATCACACTTTTCTTGAATTAAGAATTCAGCAGCCTCTTTTTTCTCGACACCCTCTGCCACCACTTTCTTACCTAAATTGTGGGCAAGTGCAATCATGGCTTTTAAAATAGCTTTTTCAGATTTCTTACTCGAAAACGGTAAAATAAAAGACTGATCAATTTTCAGCGTATCAAAAGGCAAATCCTTAAGGTAGCTCATAGACGATTGCCCCACACCAAAATCATCCATGGATAAACGACAACCTAAAGCCTTAAGTTTTAAAAGCTCACGCATTAAAATATCTTTACGTTCAATCATTAATGTCTCGGTTAACTCTAGATGCAAACAGTTAGATGGCATATTGGTTGAATTTAAAATTTGCTCAACACCATGACTAAAGCGCCGATCTTGTAACTGCAACGGCGAGACATTAACGCTGACCCAAGCATTAGATGGCAACAGATTCTTATTAATTAACTCCAAATAATCCAAACAAGCCTGACGAACAACCCACAAGCCCACAGAAAAAATAAGCTTGGTATCCTCTAAAATAGGGATAAACTCAAACGGCGATATATGCTCACCCTGGCATGTTTTCCAGCGCAACAAACTCTCCATACCCATTGGCTTTTTTGATTCGGCATCAATGATCACCTGATGATTTAAATAAAACTCACCCTTTTTAAATGCACCACTCGCTTTTTTCAGCAAACTAGCACGACGAATAGAAGAATCTTCTAATATCTTGTCATAAACGGACACATTGTCACCGCCATCATTCTTAACTTTATACATGGCTGTAACAGCATGGTTCATCAGCGTCTCAACGGGTTTATCTAAATGAATAAAATCAGTTTGTGCGACACCAATACTACACGAAACCTTCAACAACTCTTTATTTTCAGATTCAATACCAGTATTAAACAAACACAAAACGGAACGGCAAAATTGTATAAAGGGCTGAACCTCACGATCATCAACATTTAATACCACACCAAACTCATCGCCCGCTATACGTGCAACAAAATCAGATGGCGAAGCTAAATCCTGAAGCTTACGCGCAAAACACCTCAAGAAATCATCAGCGACCATATGCCCCATCGAATCATTAAGCACCTTAAATTTATCGCAGTTAATATAGATTAAACACAGCTTACTGTTATCTATAGGCGGCCGAGCAAAGTGCGTTTTCAAAAACCGCATCATAGCGCCACGATTAGGCAATCCAGTAAGAACATCGGTATTCGCCAAAGCAAATAACTGCCGTTCATAACCCTTGCGCTCCAAAGCATAATCAATACTACGAGCTAACGTATACTTGGATATATGATCTTTGATTATGTAATCTTGCGCACCCATCTTTATTGTTTTAAGAGCAAGCGCTTCATCACTAGCGCCAGATAAAACAATAATTGCCAAATCGGAAAAATGAGCATGTATGGCCTCAATTGAAGCCAAACCAAACGAGTCATCCACATGTAAATCGAGCAGCACAACATCCACGTCGTGCGCATATAGATGAGCCACCGCCCCCTTTAAACTCGTTACCAATTCTATTGAATTAATATTAACGCCAGACTCTTGAAGCGTATTAGCAATAATTTTCGCATCAATAGATGAATCTTCAACATGTAAAATATTAATAGGGCTAGAACCTTTTACTTTATTTTTTATCATTACGTTTTTTCGCTATGTCTTTATCTAACTTAATGCTAGTTAAGTGAATTTACAGCGTCAAAACAGATACAAAAAAAAGCTAGACCAAATTAACACTAAAACTTTTATTCTTATACAAAAAAAGTGCCGACAAAACACCAACGGCTTCAAAAAAAATAAAAAAATAAAAAAATATTGCCAAATAAACAATATTGTCTACGTTTAACACAACAAGACGAAAGCATCGCGCCAAAAAAAACGCGTTAACCATTCACTTTATAATAATAAGAAATATAAAAAACCCTAAAAACGCAACAAAAAAAATAAAAAATAAAAAATAATACAAATAAAGTAGAGGCTCCAAATGATTAAAAAAATCACGCCAACAGCACTTTCAACCCTAATATCAATAATCACAAAAAAAACCACAACGATTATTGTTTTCACTACGGCAAGTGGTTTAGCAACCGCAAACACAGTAAATGTATACGACACAACCCAGCTACAAACAGCCCTTAATACAGCCAGCCCTGGCGATATAATTACTCTACACCCAGGAAATTATATCGGTAGCCGCGCCACAAGCGGTGAGACTCGTCGCTTTTATGACGACGGTTTTGGCCGTGCCTATTTTTATAGCAATAAAAACGGCACCCGTAATGCACCCATTACACTGACATCGGCCAATAAAAACAACAAACAAACTCTACTAGGCGACAATATTAACCTTGGGTATGTATTTTTACTCGAAGGTGACCACTGGATTATTAAAAATTTAAAATTTTCCGGCACGCAAAAAGGCATCATGTTAGAAGGTGCCAACCATAACGTCATGGACAATGTCGAGGTGTACAACACAGGCCAAGAAGCCGTCCACTTTCGCAATAGCAGTTCATACAACACCATTAAAAACTGCTACATTCATAGCACAGGTAAACGTGTAGGTTATGAAGGCTCAGCTGAGGGCGTATACATAGGTACAAATAAAGGTAATGAAGCCGACAAGCAAGACTTTAGCGACTACAACCGCATTGCAGGATGTAAAATTGGCCCGGGTATTACCGCAGAAAGCATCGACGTAAAAGCGGGCACCACGGGTACCGTTATTGAATACAACCACCTATTAGCTGACGGTATTATAGGCACCGCAGGCTCGCCCCAAGCCGATAGCTTTATCGATTTAAAAGGTACCGACGTTATCGTACGTAACAATTATATGGACTGGGGCGGCGATACTGATGTAGACCATGCTATTTATACCTTCAGAGAACACCGCCGCTCAAATATTTACGATAATGAAATACGCTTAAACCGCGATTCGGGGACGTTTAGAGCGCAGGAAGAAACCCTCAATATATCTAACAATGTACGTTTAGACGGCGGCACCGAGCTAGTTACACGTAGCTATGCGGTACGTAACATTAGCTATACACTTGACCCAGCCATTGAACAGCCCAACCTTGGGCCTTACGCGTGCTTTGACGAACTAACCAGCGGTTGCGGCAGTGAACCATCAACAGTGCCCACACCTACTCCAGCGCAGCCCGCTCCTATTACACCAGAAGAAACTCCAGAAGAAACACCACAACCTGTAGACACCCCCGAGCAAGACCCAACACCCGAAGAAACGCCTATTAACACCCACAGCGGCGCATACTGTAACTGGTACGGAGACAGAACCACACTCTGTGAAAACGACCAAAGTGGTTGGGGTTTTGAAAATGGCGAATCATGTATTAGCCGCGACGCCTGCACCAACAACCAACCAGCCGACCGTGGCGGTATTATGGGTAGCGAAACCACACCAGAAATGCCAACGCAACCGACACAACCGGAAACACCCGTTGATGCAACACCTACAACACCGGTAGCTCCAACTGCACCAACAGAACCTGAACAAGAACCTGAACAAGAACCAACACCAGATACACCAACTGAACCCGTTGTACCTGTTAGCGCGAGCTGTCAGTTAGTTGACTTTAGAACAAGTGCCGAGCTAGACCTTAGCCAAAGCAACTGCGTTACCTTTAGCCAAGCACTGGATAACGGCACCGTTTCTATTAAAGACAGCGACACCCACCGCAACTGCGACTTTAGAGGCAACGCAACCGACGGCAGCAACACCGTTGACGTTAATAGAAACTTTATAAAAGGCACAGGCTTTACAGGCAACACCGTGACCTTTAACGCCAATAACAACTGCCAATTTATACAAGTAAAAGCCTACTAGGTAACAGCAAGGTGCCTTGTTAAACGCAAGGCGCCTCTTCGAGGCTTTTAGGAAAAGCAAGGTCAAAAGCCAAAACACCCAACTCAACATCTTCCTGTTTTAAATCTTTTCCTACATCCCAAAAGGCCGTAGGCCGCCCTACCTTTGTTTTACCTACAAGCGCGCAGCGCGTCCTAAAAGCGTAGCGCCTTTGTTTTACCCTAAAAGCGCAGCACCTCTCCCTTACTCTATCTTTTGAATAGCAAATAACGCAAAATAACGGTTTTTATTTTTAGCGATATTTAAGGCTGTTTATGACTCATACTCTCCCTGATTACGCGATGCGTGATTTACACCAAAGCGTGGCGCATGCATTACAAGAAGATATCCACACTGGCGATATTACCGCGCAACTTATACCTGCCACGCAAGAAGCCACAGCCACAGTCATTACACGGCAAGATGCCGTTGTATGCGGCCGCGCTTGGGTTGAGAGTGTGTTTGAGCAAATAGACAAAAACGTAACCATACAATGGCATGTGCAAGATGGCGATAGTGTTACGGCCAACCAAACCTTATTTACCCTAAAAGGCAATGCACGCAGCTTATTAACCGGCGAGCGCAGCGCCCTTAATTTTTACCAAACCTTAAGCGGCACCGCCACCACCACCGCCTACTACGCCAATTTAGTCAAAAACACCCAAGTTAAACTACTCGATACCCGCAAAACCCTACCCCTACTGCGTAACGCCCAAAAATACGCCGTCACCTGCGGCGGCGGCCATAATCACCGTATAGGGCTATACGACGCCTTTTTAATAAAAGAAAACCACATAGCCGCCTGCGGTGGCATCACAAACGCCATACAACAAGCACGCAGTATCGCCCCCAACAAACCCGTAGAAGTAGAAGTAGAAACACAAGAAGAATACACAGAAGCACTCAACGCCCAAGCCGACATCATCATGCTAGATAACTTTAGCCTAACCGACATGGAAAAAGCCGTAGAACAACGCGGCGAGCAAAAAACAAAACTAGAAGCATCAGGGGATATAACAGCACAAACACTGCTAAACGTGGCAAAAACAGGCGTGGATTATATATCTATAGGGGCCTTGACAAAGCATATTGAAGCGGTGGATTTATCCATGAGATTAAACCACGAATCAGAGTGACAAATATGGTCAGATACCACCCAAAGCAACATAAAAAACTAAAAGAAACACAGCCAAAAAAACAAAAAAACCGAAGCTAAAACACATTAAAAAAAGTAAAAACCAAGGCATAACAAGCGCTACAAAGCACAAGCAAAAAGTTGGCACACACCATGCTATATATTTATTAAGCTTTTAGTAACGCGTCTTTGCGGCTACATCAGCTTTACAAAGAGCATCATTTTATAAACTTGGAGATACACCATGAAAAAGCAAATGAAAACAGTACAAACACAAGTACAAAAAGGTTTTACACTAATCGAATTAATGATCGTAGTTGCGATTATCGGTATTTTGGCAGCGGTTGCATTACCTGCTTATCAAGATTACACAGTGCGTGCGAAAGTAACAGAAGCTATTGGTTATGCTGCATCAGCTAAAACTTCAGTTTCTGAATGTTTGATTTCTGAGGGAACACTTGGTGACTGCGATACTCTTGCAGAGGTAGGTTTGAGCGGCGATATTAGAAGCGATATAGTAAGTGGCCTAACAATAACAACTACAACTGCTGCAATTGTAGTAACACTCCAAAATACAGGTTCAGAAGATTTAGACGGTGAAACTATTACAATGACACCGGCTATATTCACTTCTGGCGTGGCGTGGCAGTGTGGTGCTGAAGCTGATAGCTTCCGATTCTTACCATCTGAGTGTCGTAATACACCGGCAGCACCTACACAAGCTGCTGCTGCTAATGATGGTTAATAATTTTTACTATAAATTAGTAAGATATAATCTTACAACATTCCCATGCTCACGCATGGGAATATATATAGATAGCTAACCAACCTAATATCACACCTAAATAGCTACATACCATCCCCAATATAATAAACACAACCATCGTTAAATTAAATCACTGCAATTGTTAATACCATTTATCACGACTAAGTATGGTATGCACATTTTCACTCGCACAATATTACAACAATATATTACTGTTAAATAAGTAAACAAACCCATCAAATAAACACCCAAAACACCCGCTCACAATACAATTAAGCACTGGCACTTTCACGCAAAAGCATGAAAAAAAGAACGCCATTATATGGCTTGTTTTAGGCCGACCTACAGCCTTATTGATTCAGGCTGGCTCCTTTTAGAAAAAGCAAAGCCAAAAACCAAAGAGTAAACGCTTGTATGTTTTTAATCTTTTCCTAAACCCCACAAGAGCGTAGAGCGCGCCCTAAAACCTTCCCCTCAAACCTTATACTTTTAAAACATGCTAGTATTCACCCAACCTTAAACCTACTCATCACAAAAAACGACCCCACCATGTGGCACACTTACCTACTCCAATGCCAAGATAACACCCTATATTGCGGTGTAACCACCGACCTTACCCGCCGACTACACGAACACAATTATACAACCAAAGGCGCAAAATACACTCGCACCCGCCGCCCAGTTACTTTGGTTTATAGCGAACCCCACCCCGACAGATCAAGCGCCTGCAAACGCGAAGCCGCGATCAAAAAACTGACCAAACAACAAAAAATAAAATTAAAACAGGGCGCCTCTACGAGGCTTGTAAGCGCTGCGCTTTAAGGGCGGCCTTCGGCCTTGTGGGCGCAGCTTCGCTGCTTTTAGGAAAGGCAAAAGCAAAGTCAAAAGAAAAAACAAAATCACGAATACTTGCATGCTCTTAATCTCTTCCTAAATCCTGCAAGGCCAAAGGCCGTCCTGCAAGCGCGCAGCGCGCCCTAAAAGCGTAGCGCCTTGAAGCCACAACGTGGCGACCTTTCCCTACTATACAAACCCAACGACATCAATTAACGTAGTAGTTACATTAGTCAAAAACTATCATTTTAATTAAGTTGAAACCTTTTGAAAAACCTGAATGCGTTAGAGATTATCTCGAATATTAAACCCACTAAAATCCTTATTTTTGGGTATTTGTCTTATATTTTGCTGGGGTGGCTTTTGTTGTGTTTGCCTTTTTCACAAAGTATGAATGTGAGAGCCCTCGATAACTTATTTAGTGCGGCGTCGGCGGCATCTACTACGGGGCTGGTTACGGTAAATGTGGGCGAAAGTTATACCTTTTTTGGCGAGTTAGTGATTTTACTGCTGATTCAGTTGGGGGGTATTGGGTATATGACGTTTGGCTCGTTTGTGGTGTTGTCTATTCAAAACCGTATGTCGGGTATGCGTGAGGACATTTGTAAAAAAACGTTTTCGCTCCCTGAAGATTTCAGCATTAAGCGCTTTATTAAACTAGTGATAGTGTTTACCTTTATTTGTGAACTAGTGGGCGCTATGTTTTTGTATAGCATTTTTGTCTACAACAATGAACCGAACCCTATTTAGTCGGCAATATTCCATAGTATTTCGGCTTTTTGTACGGCAGGCTTTAGCCTAAACACAAACAGCTTTGTCAATTACGCTAACAACCCTTATCTTGTCATGACGATTGCGGTATCCAGCTACTTAGGCGCCATTGGCTTTATTGTGATGGTTGATATTTGGCACACCTTAACCAAAAAACAAGATAACCTGCATTTTACTAGTAAAGTGATTGTTGAAATTACATTCTGGTTTTCATTTTTGGGTACACTTTTTTTATTTATTGCCGAGCCACATATTGCCAACCTCGCACCGTGGGAGCGTTTATTAGCTGCATTTTTTCAAATTATGACGGCTACCACCACAGTCGGCTTTAACACCGTTGATTTTGGCGTCTTGTCGTCGGCGGTAATTTTGGTTGTGTTATTTTTAATGGCATTTGGTGCGTCACCATCGGGGACAGGAGGCGGGCTTAAATCAACCACCTTTGCAGCTTTGTGGGCACTTATGCGCAGTACGCTTAAAGAGCGATCGCAGGTGCGCTATAACAAACGGCGCTTATCACTTAACCGCATGCAAATTGCCACGGCCAGCTTTGCGTATTTTTGCAGTATTACTTTTTTAGCCACCTTGCTGCTACTAACGCTAGAACAAACCGCCGCCTTTGAAGTGGTTCTTTTTGAGGTTATATCGGCACTAGGCACAGTGGGTTTGAGCATGGGGTTAACCGGCGACTTATCTAACTTAGGCAAAACTATTGTAATTATATTAATGTTTATGGGCCGAGTTGGCCTGCTCACATTTGGTATTGCACTATCGATGCACGACGAAACAAAAGACGAGCTGAAAGACAACGACTTAGTTATTTAGTGGAACACAGGACGCCTCTACGAGGCTTTTAGCCGCTGCGCTTTAAGGGCGGCCTTGTGGGCGCAGCTTCGCTGCTTTTAGGAAAGGCAAAGTCAAAACATAAAGTAAAGTAAAACAAAATAGCGAATGCCTGCCTTTTCCTAAACCCTACAAGGCCGTAGGCCGCCCTGCAAGCGCGCAGCGCGCCCTAAAAGCGCAGCGCCTTCCTTTCCTACATCCTGCAAGGCCGTAGGCCGACCAGCAAGCGCAAAGCGCGTCCTAAAAGCGTAGCGCCTTAAAGCCACAAAGTGACAACCTTTCTCTTAAGCTTTAAAGAGTTTAGCTAAGAAGCCTTTTGGGCTGTTTAATTCGAAGTAAATATCGCGGGCTTCTTGGGCGTCTATGCCGTAGGCGCCGGGTTCGATGTCTTTTTTGATTTCGACTTTTGGTTGTTTGCTTTTTTTACTGCGGGTGTATTCTTCGGCTAGGTCTATGAGTATGGCTTTGTCTAGGCGCTTTTTTTCTGGGTTGGTGAGCACCAATATTTTCGGGTGCAGGCGCTGCTCAAAGTTTTGTTCCACTACTACGCCCACTTCACCTGTGGATAAAACAACTGTGGTGCCCGTTGGATATAAGCCTATGGCGCGTATAAACTCGACAACTAATTGCTCTTGAAAGTCTTGGTTACGGGTTTTGTATAATACGCTCACGGCATTTGAAGGTGATAACGGTTGAGATGCGCCACGGGGGTTAACGGTTTCGTCGTAAAAGGTCACAAGCCCGGCCATTTTACCAAGCAGGGGGATTTTATCGCCACGTAAAAACTGGGGATAACCGCTACCATTAACACGCTCGCAATGGGTTTTAACGACAGAGATAATTTTAGGGTGCATGCCTTGCGATTCACTCAGCATACCTACACCGTATTCGACAAAACGTTCGTACTCTTGCTGCTCTGTTGTGGTTCGCGTGTCTTTTTCTAGCAGCGGTGTCGACAACTTAACTTTGCCGATATCTTTTAATATCACGCCTGCTGCGAGTATATCTAAATCACCTTTAGTCAACCCCATATGCCGACCAAAAATTACCGACCAGACCGCGCAACGCAGCGCATGAGTATAGGTATGGGTGTCTTTACTGTTGACTTGACTTAACCACGTGAAGGCATCTGGGCTGCGCAAAACGCTGCCTACCATATTGCTTACCGCTATTTTCAATTCCGATGAAGAGATAGCTTGATGGCGACTAATTTGGCTAGACACCGATTCAAGCGATGCCGCGATATCGCTGTAAAAAGCCTTAGCTTGTTTAAGCTCAGACTTTAACGGTATGGTGCGACTATAAACTGTGCGGTCTATTTTAATTGTATTGACCGATACAGCTATCGTGCCACTAGGCGTACGCGAAGTATCGCTACGGCTAACCGGAGTTTTTTTATACAGTGTACGAGACGCTTTTTGCTCGAGAGGAGATGCGCCTTTACGCACATCAATAAATACATGACGGCAATACGCTTTAATATCTTTTATTTCGTTAACATCACGAATATAAAAACCTTGAAGCGGGAAAGGCGTTTTTGACCAAGTGCAATCTAACGCCGATATAAACATACCTATTGTTAGTTCACTCACATCAATTTGTACTTGTTTTATCGGCATAGAAAAAACTCTATTTAACACTATTGTCGGTTTGACAGTGTGTAAACTTAAAGGTGCATTTAAGCTGAGAACCCTTAAATAATAGAGGACTCTTTCGTAACAAAGAGCACTAGTCTATATTGGCGTGGTATTTTTGTGACAGCTCTCCCACAGACTCAACAAAAACTTTGGCGCTTTCAGGTTTTACGTCCGGTGTAATACCGTGGCCTAAGTTAAATACATGACCACTATGCGCGCCGTACGACGCTAAAATACGCTCAACCTCGTGGCGAATCACCGTGGGGTTCGATAATAAAACCGACGGGTCCATGTTACCTTGCAATGAAACTTGGTTACCCACTTGGTTGCGTGCCATGCCTAAGTCGGTTGTCCAATCTAGGCCTAAGCAATCGGCACCACTGTCGGCCATAACGTTTAACCACTGCCCACCACCTTTGGTAAACATAATAACAGGGACTTTTCGCCCATTATGTTCACGCTTCAAGCCGTTAATGATTTTTTTCATGGGGTTAAGCGAAAAGCGAATATAAGCATCGTGCGATAAGGCACCGCCCCAAGAATCAAATATTTGCACGGCCTGCGCGCCCGCTTCTATTTGCGCATTCAGATATACAATTACCGAGTCGGCAAGCACATCTAAAAGCTGGTCAGCGACTTCTGGCTGGTTATAGATAAGCGCTTTGGTTTTGTGAAAACCTTTACTTGAGCCGCCCTCAACCATATAGGTAGCAAGCGTCCAGGGGCTACCAGAAAAACCAATCAGCGGTACGCGGCCATTTAACTCACGCGAAATACTGGCTACAGCATCGATCACATAGGTTAAATCTTTGTGCGGGTTGATCACATTTAACGCAGCGACGTCGGCTTCAGTGCTGATGGTTTTTTTAAACTTAGGGCCTTCGCCTGTCTCAAAATATAAGCCCAAACCCATCGCGTCAGGAATGGTTAATATATCTGAAAACAAAATAGCTGCATCGAGCGGGTAACGCTCTAGCGGCTGCATAGTCACTTCGGTGGCAAGCTCAGGATTAGTACATAAATCCATAAAGCTGCCTGCCGTTTGGCGAACCTGACGGTACTCGGGTAGATGACGACCAGCTTGGCGCATCATCCACACGGGGGTTTGGTCAACTGGCTCACGCATTAACGCTTTAAGAAAGCGGTCGTTTTGTAATGGGCTCATGTGGCCTCCGTTTATATGCGTATTACTCAATAAGACGCTTAAACGTCGAGGTAATCTAAAATGCCTTCAGCTGCTTGACGACCTTCCCAAATAGCCGTAACCACAAGGTCTGAGCCTCTTACCATATCGCCACCGGCAAAGATTTTGGGGTTAGTCGTCTGAAAATGAAACTCTTGCTCTTCAGGTGCCACTACGCCACCCCAGCTGTTAAGTGATACATCGTGCTTATCAAACCAACTAGCAGGGCTTGGACTAAAACCAAAGGCAATCAGTACCATATCGGCAGGGATAATTTCTTCGCTGCCTTCGATAGCTTCTGGGCGGCGACGGCCGTTTTCGTCTGGCTCACCTAACTGCGTAGAAATAACCTTAACGCCTTCTACTTTGTCTTTACCCACAACACCAATAGGCTGGCGGTTAAATAAAAATTCTACGCCTTCTTCTTTGGCATTTTGTACTTCGCGGCGTGAACCCGGCATATTGGCCTCGTCACGGCGATAAGCACACGTTACGCTCTGCGCGCCTTGACGAATAGAGGTGCGGTTACAATCCATTGCAGTATCGCCACCGCCTAAAATGACGACACGCTTGTCTTTCACGCAAATAAAGTCGCTTTTGTCTTTTTCAAAACCTAGATTACGGTTTACGTTAGAGACTAAAAACGGCAGTGCGTCGTAAACACCGGGTAAGTCTTCACCCACAAAGCCGCCTTTCATGTATTTGTATGTGCCCATACCCATGAAAACAGCGTCGAATTCTTCTAGGATATCTTCAATAAAGACGTCTTTACCTACTTCAGTATTTAACCTAAATTCAACGCCCATATCTGAAAATATCTCACGACGGCGTGCCATCACTGATTTTTCGAGCTTAAACTCGGGAATACCAAACGTTAACAAGCCGCCAATTTCGGGGTATAAATCAAAGACAATAGGGGTGACACCATTACGCACTAATATGTCCGCACAGGCTAAGCCTGCTGGGCCTGCACCAATAACGGCAACGCGCTTTTCGGTTTTAACCACTTTAGACATATCTGGACGCCAGCCCATAGCAAAGGCAGTATCGGTAATGTACTTTTCGGCATTACCAATGGTGACTGCGCCAAAGCCATCGTTAAGGGTACAGGCACCTTCACATAAACGGTCTTGCGGGCAAACACGACCACATACTTCTGGCAGCGAGTTTGTTTGGTGGCACAGCTCTGCGGCTTCGACGATATTACCTTCAGAAACTAGCTTTAACCAATTGGGAATGTAGTTATGTACCGGACATTTCCACTCGCAGTATGGGTTACCACACTCTAAACAACGATGCGATTGATCGGCCGCTTCTTCTTGCGAGAAGGGCTTGTAAATCTCAACAAAATTAGTTTTACGCGTTGCTATCGCTTTTTTAGTAGGGTCTTTTCTGCCTACTTCAATAAACTGGAAGTTATTACTTAAACGTTCGGCCATAATAATATTCTCGATCTTGCGTCTTATCAAAGCCTGTTTGGTACAGGCTTGAAAGTCTATTAAATGTGGGCGTTTGCCCACATGATGCTTATATTAGCGAAGTACATAAACGAGGTGCGTTACTCACCGCGATCTTTTACATTTGCTAACAGCGAATCAAATGTTGCCGCAATAGGCTTCACCAACCAGAAACGTGTAATGTATCTATCGAAGTTTTCAAGTAAATGTATACCGCGCTTACTTTGCGTCTCTTCGACGAACTCTTCAATAATGTTTCGCAGGTTGTTTTTATGCGCCTCTAGTGATTCGGTATGAATACGTGAAATATCCACCAATTCATGATTATAACGGTCAACAAACGTGTTGTTCTCATCAAGCACATACGCATAACCGCCGGTCATACCTGCACCAAAGTTAATCCCGATATCACCCAAGACGGTTACAGCACCGCCGGTCATGTACTCGCAGCAATGATCACCTGCGCTTTCAACAACAACATGCGCACCCGAGTTACGTACACCACAGCGCTCACCGGCACCGCCCGCGGCAAAGACTTTACCGCCCGTTGCACCGTATAAGCAGGTATTACCCATGATACTGGTTTTGTGGCTCTCGAACTGCGAACCCGCAGGCGGGCGAATAACGATTTTGCCGCCGGCCATGCCTTTACCTACGTAATCGTTGGCATCGCCATCGAGAATCAAGTTTAAGCCGCCAGCATTCCAAACACCAAAACTTTGACCTGCAATACCTTTAAGGTTAAGCGTAATGGGCGAACCAGACATACCATTATTGCCGTAGCGTTTAGCGATTTCACCAGAAATACGAGCGCCAATTGAGCGATCGCAGTTGGTAATATCAAAGCTAAATTCACCACCCGATTTACTATTAATAGCTGGCAAAATTTGGTTAACCATGTCTTCTGCAAGTAAGCCTTTATCGAATGGTTCGTTTCGCTCAACGGCACACGACTGAGGCTTAGACTTTAAGAAATCATCGGTATAGATGATGGGGCTTAAATCTAGCTTGTTTTGCTTTTGCGTTTTACCTTCTAATAGCTCAAGCAAATCAACGCGACCAATAATTTGATCTAGCGATGTAAAACCAAGCTTGGCTAGCCATTCGCGCGTTTCTTGTGCCGCAAAGTTAAAGAAGTTCATCACCATTTCTTTGGTGCCAATGTAGTGATGACGACGCAACTTATCTTGCTGAGTGGCTACACCGGTTGCACAGTTGTTAAGGTGACAAATACGTAAGTATTTACAACCAAGAGCAACCATGGGCGCTGTACCAAAACCGAAGCTCTCGGCACCTAACATAGCCGCTTTAATTACGTCTAAACCTGATTTTAAACCACCATCGGTTTGTACACGCACTTTATCGCGTAGGTTATTGGCCTTCAGCGTTTGGTGTGTCTCGGATAAACCTAGCTCCCAAGGCGAGCCAGCATAGCGTATTGACGTTAAGGGGCTTGCTGCTGTACCGCCATCGTACCCCGATATAGTAATTAAATCGGCGTAGGCTTTTGCCACACCTGCGGCAATCGTACCCACACCCGGCCTTGACACTAATTTAACCGAGACTAACGCGGTTGGGTTGACTTGCTTAAGGTCATAAATAAGCTGAGCTAAATCTTCGATAGAGTAAATATCGTGATGCGGTGGCGGTGAAATAAGCGTCACACCCGGCACAGAAAAACGCAGCTTTGCGATAAGCTCATTCACTTTACCGCCAGGTAACTGTCCGCCCTCACCGGGTTTTGCACCCTGCGCTACTTTAATTTGGAGTACTTCGGCATTAACTAAATAATGCGGGGTTACACCAAAACGGCCACTAGCAATTTGTTTAATTTTAGACATTTTGGCTGTGTCAAAACGGGCTGGGTCTTCACCACCTTCACCACTGTTTGAACGGCCACCTAACGAGTTCATGGCCTCAGCTAAGCCTTCATGCGCTTCTGGGCTTAATGCACCCAAAGACATACCCGCCGAATCAAAGCGTTTTAAGATGCTTTCTACTGGCTCGACATCTTCTATCGAAATGGGTACGCCGCTTTTTAGGCCAAGTAGATCGCGTAGTGTAGCCACTGGGCGCTCGTTCACTAAGGTGGCATATTTTTGCCAGTGTGAATAATCGCCTGTTTTGACTGCACTTTGTAGTGTTGAGACCACATCGGGGTTGTAGGCATGATATTCCTGCCCGTGTACATACTTGAGTAGGCCACCGGGGCTAATAGGTTTGCGTTGCTTCCACGCATCTTTTGCTAATTTAATTTGGTCGGTTTCAAGGTCGACAAATTCAGCACCTTTGATCTTACTTGGCGTGCCGTTGAAGCAAAGAGAGATCACTTCTTCTGATAAGCCAATCGCTTCAAACAACTGAGAACCACGGTAAGAAGCAATCGTTGAAATACCCATTTTAGATAAGATTTTTAATAAACCTTTATCGATACCTTTGCGGTAACTACGGTATGCCGCGCCGTTGTCCATGACGATATCGCCAGACTCAGTGAGAGTGTTAATCACGTAGTAACTCAAGCATGGGTATACTGCAGTGGCACCATAACCAATTAAGGTCGCAATTTGGTGTGAATCACGTGCTGTGCCGGTTTTAACAATAATGTTGGCATCACAACGTAAGCCTTGCGCTGTTAGGTGGTGGTGAACCGCACCTGTGGCTAACAATGCATGAATCGGTACGCTGTCTTTTGTGATATCGCTTTCATCTAGCACAACCAAGGTTGTACCCGCTTTAACCGAGGCAACCACGCTATCAAGCAGTGTTTCGATAGCGGCTTTAAGGTTGGTTTCGCTGGCGTTATACTGCAGTGAGAATACGTCAGATTTATACTCTTCGCGCGACAAGCCCACCAGAGAGCGGTATTTAGTGGGCGATAAAACAGGGCTTGATAAAATCACACGATCGGCATGATCGGCTGTTTCTTCAAATACCGATAACTCACGACCAATGCACGTCTCTAACGACATCACAATGGCTTCGCGTAGCGGGTCGATAGGCGGATTGGTTACCTGCGCAAACTGCTGGCGGAAGTAGTCATATAACGAACGCTCTTTAGCAGAAAGTACCGCCATTGGCGTATCATCACCCATTGAACCGACAGCCTCTTGACCTGATTCAACTAAGGGGCGCAATACTTGATCGCACTCCTCATACGATACCTGAAACAGCTTCATGGCTGTTTTGACTTCGTCGGTATCCATTTCGGTTTCTGTGGTGTCGCCAGATAATTTTGACTCGATGCGGAGCGCTTTATCTTTTAACCATGTAATGTATGGCTGGCTGCTTTTAAGCATATTGTCGATGTCATCGGTGTGATGCAGTTTACCCGTTTGGGTATCAACCGATAAAATTTGGCCTGGCCCTAAGCGGCCTTTAGCAACAACATCTTCTGGCTTGTAGTTGTATGTACCAATTTCTGATGCAACAGTAATGTTATTATCTTTTGTGATAACCCAACGCGATGGGCGAAGGCCGTTTCTATCAAGCGTACACACCGCGTAGCGGCCATCTGTTAATGCCAAACCAGCGGGGCCATCCCAAGGCTCAACATGCATTGAGTTGTATTCATAAAAAGCTTTTAGCTCTGGGTCCATGTGCTCAACATTTTGCCAAGCAGGTGGAACAAGCATACGCAATGCTCTGTGAATATCGACGCCGCCAATCACTAACAACTCAAACATGTTATCTAAGCTAGATGAATCGGAGCCGGTGCGGTTAACAAGAGGTGCGATGGATTCAAGGTCAGGTAATGAATCTGACTTAAATTTGCTTGTACGCGCCATTGACCAGTTGCGGTTACCCGTAATGGTGTTGATTTCACCGTTGTGCGCTAACATTCTAAACGGTTGAGCAAGCGGCCACCGTGGCAATGTGTTGGTTGAGAAGCGTTGGTGGAATACGCAAATACCTGTTTTTAGTTCTGGGTCAGCTAGATCAGGATAAAACTGCGGTAAGTCGACAGGCATCATAAGACCTTTGTACGACAATACCTGTAAGCTCAAACTGCTGATGTAAAAATCGATATCATCGCTAAAGGCGATTTCTATTTTACGTCTAGCAAAAAACAACTTGGCGTTAATATCTTTTTCAGCCAGATCTTTCACATCTATAAAGAGGTGATACAAAATGGGCGCAGATTCTAATGCAATAGGCCCTAAACACGCCGAATTAGTTGGAACCAAACGCCATGTTAATTGACCAAAGCCCTGTGCAGTCAATGCAGCTTCAACTGTTGCTTTACTGGCGTCTAATGCGCTTTCGTCTTGCGAAAACATAAACGAGCCAATTGCGTACGTTTCGGCTAGCTTCACGCCGAGTTTTTGAGCTTCAGCGCGCAAAAATGCATCCGGCTTTTGAATAAGTAATCCACAGCCATCACCTGTTTTACCATCTGCAGCAATACCGCCACGGTGAGTCATACAGGTTAATGACTCGATACCTGTTTGTAATAATGAATGGCTTGGTTTGCCCTCTAAATTAGCAATTAGACCAAAACCACAATTATCTTTAAATTCATCCAACTGATACAGACCAGTACTCATAGGCTTATTCACTTAATTTAAAACAAAAATTTTTAGGAGGGCAAGAGCACACAACACAATCATATGCGTTAGAGATTACGCCGTTAAAGGCATCTCTAAATGAATGCTGAGCTTTGCCCAAATTTCAATGTATTTAATTTGATATTGAGAGCGGCATATTTGTATGTAACATTTAAACAGCTGCTAGTATGGTTAATCAAAACCATAAGATTTTGCACTTTAGGAAAAGCGCACAGAATAATTTGGCGCGAGATAGTAACTCTAGTTACCTGCTAAGGCAAGGTTTGCAATAACAATATGAAAGAAGAAATATTAAGCGCCACGAAATTAGCGTCTATTTTATAGGCATCGCAGCCTAAAATCAATATTCATGCGCACCGTAGACCGACTTCATGCAAAGTGGCGAAGCAAACATAAAAGCGCTATTGCATATCGGCCTGTATGGAACCATATGTTTTCGGCCATGGCTTTGCTTGACGCTGCACTAAAGGCAAACCAGAAATGGCTTTTTGAGCCGCTTCTTTTGATGCGTAAGCCCCAGTAATAACAATAAATAATTCTGTATCCCCACGCCTTACATTAATCACACGCAATACATTCTTATTTGGCTGGCGACGTACATATTGCAAAAGAGCCGTCTCATTACTTAGAGCAAGCACCTGTAAAGCATAATGTGATGGTGATTGCTTACTGATATAACTGCGGCTTTGCTGTAGAAGGCGACTCAACTCCGATTGAGGAGCAACATTAGGCACTTTATCCAATGGCGGCTTAGCGATCTGCGTGACGACTACCGGCTCTGATGTGTCAATGGCCTTTTCATTTAGCGCAGATATTTTTTGGGGTTCATCCACTAATGGCACAACGTCTGTCTGTTGATTTTGAACAGGTAACTCTTTTGGTAATGATGCGCGCTCAGGCAAAGCAACATCAGCGACACCAGAAACCATCGAATCCAAGCGTCCCTCGCCAACCAACGAATCTTGAACAATGGGCGCGGAAGTAACAGCGGCTTTCTTCTCACGAGTCTGGGCCATACTTTGCGGTAAATCAATAATTTCAACAGCCACCGTTTTTGGCGCACCATGATCTCTTGAGCTATACACCCAGATGAGAGCGATAAGCAACACAACGACCGTAGCCGCATGCCAAATAGGGATTTTCTTAAGATCAGGCATACTGGGTGAAAAAACGTTAGTTGATTCAGCCGCTACACTTAACGGTGTTTGTTCAATAAGCCCCAAGATCTTACTTGGGTTACCCTTACTTGCTGACCACAAACTAGCTGCGCTTTCTTTGGATAAACTAACACCACGTTCGTCAGCAACAAAAGCAATAAAGTCTTCAGCTTCTATAGGGGACAGGCTAGATAACTCAAAATCATAGACGCCCACGTCGACGATATCCAGTTTATCGATACGGTCAACTAAATCAACGCTACCAGTGAAAACAAAGCGCAACCCTACGCCATTGTCACCTTGTCCCTGCGCCAAACTGAGCAGCGCAGCCAGCGACATATCATCTAAAACGCCAGCGTTATCTAAAACTAAAACAGCCAAACGTTGGCTTTTAAGTAACAGGCGCGAGAAATTACGTAGCTGTGACAGCCCTTCGCCAGCACTTGTTACATCGTCACTGGCATAACCCAACTCAGAAAGCGCGAACGTTAAGAAAACAGTAAAGTCTGTTATAAACTCGCGACAGTCAACACAAACAACCACACCATCAGATGCCAAACGGTTTGACACTTCTAATGCTACTGCACTTTTGCCTATACCCTGCTCACCATAAATAATAGGCAAGCCATCACCAAACCGAACCAGTTGCACAACCTGTGCAAGTAAACCGTTAAGCAACGGTGTTGTAAAAAAGTTTGACGGAGAGTTAGACACTATGAGCACTCACTTAATTAAGCTAAATTTTATGATTGAATGTTTGAGACAATAGTTTTGCATCAATGTTATCGCACACAACAGCTTTGCCAGGCTCTTTTAATAATACCAACCTTAAATTCCCATCTAATACTTTTTTATCAACAGACATATAATGTAAAAAATCATTCTCTGTCATATTTTCGGGCGGATTAACAGGAAGGCCTGAACGCTTAATAATAGCGATAACTCGTTCATGAAAATCAGACGTAATCCAACCCATACGTAACGATAGATCACTGGCCATAACCATTCCGGCAGCAACCGCCTCACCATGTAGCCAATTGCCATAACCCTGATGCGCCTCAATGGCATGACCAAACGTGTGACCTAAATTTAAAATAGCACGAATGCCCGACTCTTTTTCATCTTGAGAAACAACATCGGCTTTAGATATGCATGATTGCTTAATACAATAAGCTAGCGCATCTGGATCGCGTGCCAACACCTTATCCATATTATCTTCAAGCCATTCAAAAAATGGATAATCAATAATGAGGCCATATTTAATCACTTCGGCAAAACCTGCACGCAATTCTTTGTCGCTTAGTGTCGATAGCACCAGCGTATCAATCAAAACAGCCTGTGGCTGATGAAAAGCACCGATCATATTTTTACCAAGAGGATGATTAACTCCCGTTTTACCGCCAACCGAAGAGTCAACCTGAGATAAAAGCGTTGTTGGGATCTGAATAAAATTAATACCACGCTGATACGCTGCTGCTGCAAACCCAGCCATATCACCCACAACACCACCACCTAACGCAACAATCGTACTTGAACGATTATGCTTTTTTGTCAGCAAAGCATCAAAAATTTTATTAATGGTATCCAAATGCTTATAAGACTCACCATCTGGCAGCTCAATAGTATCCACACGAAAAGAAACACTTAACTGCGCAACCACTGTTTCCATGTATAGAGGCGCAACCGTGGTATTAGAGACAACCATGACTTGGCTTTTAATATACGGAAATAAAATATCAACTTGAGATAATAGATTAGGGCCGATGTGTATTGGGTAGCTTCTTACCCCGAGATCAACTTCAACAGTATGCATAAAACTTTCCAAATATTTATTTATTATGCAGTATAAAAGCTATATGTAACTGGAGACAACCATAAAATGATAGGAGAAAAACAAGAAAGATAAGTAAAGGCATCTCAAATTAGGGCCACATGTATACTAGACAAGCACAAATTCGATCAATTAAAATTTTAAAAACACAAAAATAATACCTGTGGTACCAGCAAAAAAAGTCAAGGAATATACATCGCCCTTGATTCAAGCCCAGCGAACTGAGCACTGTTAGAGTAATTCAGCTTACAAAACCAAAGCCAGACAACAAAAAGACTACGTTGAGGCCACGTTGATATTCCGCAACATTTCTCGGTTGACAGAACAAACAGTACAGGGCATTGGTTATACATATATTATATATTTAAAATATAAAAACGAGCATTCGCATCAGCAAAGTACCCGTTAAAATTCAATATTAATCTGTACAAAGGCCTAATTCGTCAACAATACGCTGTACGACATGCTTAGGCGAACGACTATCGGTTTTAACTATTAAATCAGAAACCTCACGATAAAGAGGGTCGCGCTCATTAAATAGGTCGATAACTTTTTGTTTTGGGTCATCAACCTGTAATAGCGGGCGCTTTTTGTCTTTGTGGGTACGTTCGACTAAATGGTTAATATCTGCTGTTAAATAAACAACAAAACTGGTCCTTGCTAAAAGCTGTCTATTTTCTTGCTTAACAACAATACCGCCACCAGTTGAAATTATTGTGGCAGGCGCATCAACCAACTCTTTAAGCAGAGCGACTTCACGAGCTCGAAAACCCTCTTCCCCCTCAACATCAAAGATCCAAGGAATATCAGCACCTGTTCTCTGCTCAATAATATGATCAGTATCAACAAAGCTGGTCGAGAGCTTGGAAGCAAGTAATTTACCAATAGTAGATTTACCTGCTCCCATAGGACCAATTAATATTATATGTTCTTTCACAGTTAGTTACGTATCTTTTCAGACATGATGCGAGGCGTCACAAAAATAAGAATTTCGCTTTTATTATCTTGCTGCGTATTCTTTCTGAATAGACGACCAAGATACGGGATGTCACCTAAAAGAGGGATCTTTGTTTCTTGCTTAAATGTGTTGGTAGTATAAACACCGCCAAGCACAACAGTCTCACCGTCATTAACAAGTACTTGTGTCGTTAACTCAGTAATATCAAGAGTAGGAATACCCGCAACGATTTCACCAACAGAGTTTTGCTCAATAATTAAATCCATGATGATGCGGTTGTCTGGTGTGATCTGCGGAACAACATCTAACTTTAGGGCCGCTTCTTTAAAAGCAACTGTAGTACCACCACTAGCAGACTCACTTTGGAAGCCAATTTCTGTACCCGATGAGATCGTTGCTTTTTGTTTATCACCTGTAATGACCTTGGGCTGAGACACAACTTCGCCATAACCAGCTTGCTCAAGAGCCGAAATCTCTAAACCTAACTCAATTTTTGAATTAATGAGCGTATATGTAAGCGCACCTGCAGGGTCAAACACACCCAAATCAACAGCAGTTGCATCTTC
>CAKZUG010000101.1 GCA_937920545.1 uncultured Saccharophagus sp. | reverse complement strand
GGTAATGAGCAAGAGAGTGCGGTTGAGTTGAGTATTACGCAGGGGAGTGAGGCGGTGACGTTTCCTGAGGGGAGCTTAGAGATTATAGCTTCAGATGACATACGCGGTGCTTTTTACGATACGTTTAGAAATCAAATCATTATTCCAAACGGTTATCGTGATAGTGATTCTTTAATTGGTACCAGTATTGAAACAGGCATGCGGAGTGTTTTTATAGATAACAGTGCTGGGAATGTACTGCCGGGTTCAATAGTAAATGACTTGATATTGAGTGCTAATGATGAAAATTTGGCTTTTATAGTTGGTGAAAATGCTTCTGGTAGCATCTCTCGGGGAGGTACACTATTCAAAGTTGACCTTGCAACTAGTGGCGCGGCTATCGATTTATTAGAGAGTAACCCTATCCATGCATTAAATGATTATGTGGTTCAGTTTGATAATGATGAAATCCTTTATATAAATGGTGGTATTTTCAGTGGTGCTCAAAGCTTTAACACAGTTAATATTGAGACCAAAGAGATTACTAACCAAGTTGATGCGGTAGCAGGTGATAGGGTTATTACCTTTACTTACGACCCTACTACGCAACGTATTATTTACCTTAATGGAAATGACACTATAAGAATTTTAGAGATCGGCGCAGCAGAGCCGCTGATCACTTCTATTAATTTACTTCAGTTTTTACCCTCCGTTAATCAGTTTGATGAACCATTTGGTTATCCTGAAATTAATTTGAATACGTTTAGTAAGAGTGTGCTTTTAAACTCTGATCTGGATGATACCGTTTTAGAGATCGATTTAGAGTCATTTGAGGTGGACGTGTTATTTTCTGTTGCTTCACAAGAAGGTCAACCGAATATTATTTCAAACCCTAAAAACATAGACTTTATCGGTAACCAAGTAGCTATTGTGTTTGAAACGGGCTTTGAGCCACCAGAGTTTCAAGATGGTTTATCGCGCCGCACCACCACAACGCATTATACCGTTGATTTAACAACGGGTGAGCGTGTTGTTCTTTCTCGTTTTGTTGTGCCCGAGTAAATTTATTTTTGATATATGGCCCTGCTTTGCGGGGCTTTTTTGTTATTGTTTCTGCTTGCTTTTGTTTGTTTTAGCTAATTTGGAGCTGTTATGCCTGCCTTTACCTCACCTTCTCGTTTCTATTCTGCCTCGCGTAAAGCGCATTTAAAACAGCAAAAAAAACCAGCAAAGCCGACATTCAAGCCTAACTATTTAACCCTTGCCGTGAGTACGGTATTGGGTACATTTGCCGTGCCCAGCATGGCCGGCCCAGAGGGCGGCGTAATACGCGGCGGGGCAGGCAGCATTAGCCAAAACGGCAAAAACACCACCATTAACCAAACCACCGATCGCATGGCGATAGATTGGAATAGCTTTGATATTGCCAGTGATGAGCGCGTGCAGTTTATTCAGCCCGATAGCCAGTCGGTCTCATTAAACCGTGTATTAAGCAATAACGGTACCCGTATTCAGGGGCGGATTGATGCTAATGGCCAAGTGGTATTGGTCAACCCCAATGGGGTTATTTTTACCGAAAGCGCCGTGATCAACGCGGGCGGTATTTTAGCCAGCGGCCTAAGCATAGACCCTAACGAATTTATGAACGGCAATTTGGCCTTTGAGCGACTAGAGGGCACTAACGGCACCGTGATTAACCGCGGCATATTGCAAGCCGCCACGGGCGGTAATGTGGGGCTAATAGGTACGCAAGTAGAAAACAGCGGGCTGATCGAGGCCGAGCTAGGCCATGTGGCGCTGGCTGCAGGCAACAAAGCGGTTGTACGGTTTGATGAGGCGGGCTTAATTGGTGTAACCGTCACCGAGGCCATTTTACAACAAGAGCTAGGCGAAGCCGCAGGTGTTAATGCGGGTGCTAATGCAGGGGTAAGTAACAGCGGTACCATTAACGCGCAGGGCGGCAAGGTGCTACTTAGCGCCAGCGCCAGCCGCGACATTTTTACCCAAGCGGTAAACGCTGGTAATTTACAACAAGCCACCAGCGTAACCGTGGATGCCGACGGCAGCTTTACCCTAAGCGCAGGCAGCAATGTGGTTAATACGGGTGCTATTAATGTCAATAGCTCGGCTAGTGCAACTGAAAACATAAACACAAACGCCCCTGCCAGCGCAGGGCAAGCCGTACTATTAGGCGAAAATATCACCCAAAATGGCCGCATCACCGCCAACAGCGAGCAAGGCACGGCCGGCAATATTGAGCTACATAGTCACAGCACCACGCTTATCAGCGGCGAGCTAATCGCCAACAGCACGCAAGGCGATGCGGGCCAAATTTTAGCCTTGGGCAACCAGGCAAGTCGAGGACATCCATATTTATAATCAACTTACAACTTATAAATTACGTCATTCTCGCGAATGCGGGAATCCACCCAGAATAGCGCGGCTTGTGTAACAAAAACGCAAGTCGACAAGTCGAGGACACCCATATTTTTAATCAACTTACAACTTATAAATTACGTCATTCTCGCGAACGCGGGAATCCATCCAGAATAGAGCGGCTTGTGTAACAACATTATATAGCTTGCCTTAAACCCTCTGGATTCCCGCCTGCGCGGGAATGACAATGCGGGTGGCATGGTTGGCGCGGCTCGTCTAAATATTGCAATCATCAGCTCACAACTCACAACTTAGAGACTACGTCATTCTCGCGAACGCGGGAATCCATCGAAAATTCGGGGACACCCATAATTTTTGCTTTATACGCCTTGTCGGTGATCGATGCAAATGTCAGCTAAATGTTAACAAGGTAAGCAATCCGACGCCCTAGGCGCAGGCTCTTTTGGCGTTAGCACTACTTGAATCAAGGTTAAGTTTATGAGAAATTCGGGGACACCCATAATTTTTTATTGAAGCAATGGTGCAAAGGTCCCTACGGGTAGCTTGTGTGGCTGGCCTTGTTATGTAACAGGCTGTTGAACAAGGAAAATGATGGAGTTAAGTGTTATCTAATTCACCCCACCTGAAGTACATCAAAAATTCATCGTTGCCTTTTTTCCAGGGTAAATGGTCGTTTCTTTCTATGATAACCCGCCACTTATTATTAAGAGCATATTTTGCATCCATTTCTGTGCAAACAACTTCCGCACACTCCATATGTTCGTCAGTAGCATCAGAAGCAAACACTGCGTGAAAACATATATTTTCGCTATCCGGATTTACGTACAAAAACCTTAACGTTAAAGGTACTTCGCCAAGCAAAGCTACTTGTACAACGCGTTCTATTTCTTGATACATATCATCACATATAACGCTTCAAAGACTAGATAATAGGACATCCATAAATTTGACAGCAGTTGAGCCATGATCTAAACCTAAGTCATGACTCAATCTCGCAGCCAGCAAGTTTCCCTCGAAGATACGCCGTTTTATCACTGCTATGTACGGTGCGTGCGCCGCGCTTTTTTATGCGGCAGTGATAAAAGTACAGGCGAAAATTTTGATCACCGTAAGCAGTGGATTGTTTCACGCTTGCGGTTTTTGTCGTATGTATACGCTATAGATGTGTGTGCTTACGCAGTGATGGATAATCATTATCATGTTGTTCTTCATGTAGATAAAGAGCGCGCCTTAAATTGGTCGTATGCAGAAGTAGCAGAACGTTGGATGCAGTTATACTCAGGCGATATGTTGGTTGATCGTTGGCTTGCTAACCCTGATGCCATAAGTAAAGCGGAAGAAGAGGCCGTGTTTAAGCGTATTGATCTCTGGCGATCACGTTTGTATGAGCTAGGTTGGTTTATGCGGGGTGTGAATGAAGCAGTTGCCCGCATGGCTAATAAAGAAGAGAATTGCCATGGCAGATTCTGGGAAGGGCGCTTTAAAAGCCAGGCATTATTAGATGAAGCCGCATTGTTAACATGTATGGCGTATGTCGATTTAAACCCTATCCGCGCCGCCAAAGAAGACGATACTTTAACCAGCGATTTCACCTCTATTCAGCAACGTTTATACGATTACACAAAAACTAAAAAAGCACATAAACGAAAAAGCCAAGATGAAAAAACGCTTATAAAGCGTGTTAATCATCAGCAGGCGATTCAAGAAGATATTGAAAGCGAACTTAATATTGATGAATTACCAAAAGCTAACATGATGCCCTTCAGTGGCAGTGCTCATACCGATACCCATACTGCTTTACCTTTCACGCAAACCGATTACTTTCACTTAGTTGATACAACAGGCCGCGTTATTAGAGAGGATAAGCGAGGTTTTACTCCTTCACATTATCCACCCATATTACAGCGTTTAGGCGTTGATCAAAAAACATGGCTACAAAACGTGACCCGTTTTGAAAAACGATTTGGCCGCGCAGCGGGCAAAGCCGATAAAGTAATTGAGTACGCTAAACGCTTAAAAAGTGAGGGTAACTTGGGTAAGTGGTGTAAGGGTATTTACTCGATGACAACCTGTTAGGCGATAATATATCTATTTACTAGGCAACGACAATTACGCTAATAATTCTATTAGAATGACGCTAAATCCTCCTTAGTATTAATACCTCTGTAGTCAAGATTAATTCACTTATAAAAATTTATATTACCAGTGTATTTCTGATGTTTAATTTGATATCGTGTAGAAAAAAATATGGGTGTCCTCGATTTTTGAACCTAAGCATGGGTAATATAGCTAAATTTGTAATTCCTGTCCCACCAGTTGCTGAGCAGAAAAGAATAGCATCTAAAGTCGAAGATTTACTGACTTTGTGTGAGCAACTAAAGATTAACCTTGCTGAAGCTAGCACTACTAAAGTTCATTTAGCTGAAGCTATCGTTGATAATACATTAAATTAGGAGTGGCTAAATGATTACTACATTCGAGATTGAAAACTTTAAATCTTTTTCAAGCAAGCAAACTCTTAAACTAGCACCGCTAACTTTCATTTATGGACCTAACTCTTCGGGTAAAAGCTCTGTTATTCAAGCGCTGATGATGCTTAAGCAAACAATGTTATCAAAAGAAAAAAATATTGAATTGGTAACATCGGGAGAATCAATTAATTTAGGAACGTTTGAGTCTTTAGTTTTTGAGCAGGATCTTAAAAAGAAGATGATATTTTCTCTTCAATATACTGCGAATCATGAAGCAGATGAGTTTCTTTTTAACCACTCTTACCCTATGCTTTTTGGAAACGTAGATAAAAGACAGGTTAATCTTGAATATCATACGTTTAATCAAGTTGCAATTCTAAATGACTATAAATTTTCTTGCAGTGATAATGCAGGTGAAAAAGTTAATTATCAGCTCAGTAGCCCATTAATATCGTCTGAAGGAATTACCTTTCAATTGTCAGGTTATGAAAGCCTTAGAAAAGTAATTTCTAAAAGATTGAAGTTACAGTCTAGTGATGCAAAAGAGTGGAACAATTTAGATCAAAGTCTGTCAGAGCGTTTTAAAATATCTACAAACTTAAATTTGCCTACAAGTATTAATAAACAAAATAATGAATTGAGTCAGTATACGGCTCGAGTCTTAGATGATATCAAATATGTTTTTGATTATTTGAAATACTTAGGGCCATTAAGAAGCTCACCCAAGAAATTTTATTCTAATGAAATCAATGGTTATCAAAAAGGTCAAGGAAAGCATAACCTAGGAGTTGAAATCGAAGCTGGTGGAAAGCCTGTAAAAAGTAAAATAAACACTTTTTTAAAAGACTTTAATATTCCGTATATTATTGATACTAAAAACCTAGGAGATGTAAATACAGGGCCACTTATATCTTTGCAGCTTACTGATTTAAGAAATGGCGTTACTGTTACCCCTAAAGACGTTGGGTTTGGTATAGGGCAAGTACTGCCTATAATTTTCGAAGCTGTAATTTCTAAAAAATCACATATTTGTGTAGAGCAGCCTGAAATTCATCTTCATCCGCGCTTGCAAGCTAATTTAGCTGACTTATTTATTGATTCAGTCGAGAGTTGCGAAAATCAATGGATTGTTGAGACTCACAGTGAAGCACTAATGCTTCGGATTCAGCGTCGTATTAGAGAAGGCAGGATTCCTAAAGAGATGGTGTCGGTGTTGTATATTGATGTAGGTGAATCAGGGGCCCAAGTTACAGATATCCCTTTAGATGATGAAGGTGATTTTACCAAGCAGTGGCCTAACGGGTTCTTTGAAGAACGTTTAGATGAAGTATTTGGAGTGTAAATGTTAACTACATTCTATTTTGATAAAGAACTCTTTGAAGATGACGCTGTTATAAATATTTCAGTGGTAGGTAAAACTATTATAGAAAATTGGGAGCAATATGGCTGCTTAGCAACCTGTAAGGATCATCAAATAGCTATCCGTGATGCTCTTAATAGTACTGACATAAAACATAAACTGAAGTGGGTAACTGCTTTTTCATCTAGTAGTTTTAAAAAAATGACGGTTCAATTAAGAGAGCCAATAGTATCTGAATATCAAAAAATTCAAGATTTAGAAGCAGAGTTTCAACCGCATGGGATTATGACAGGATTAATTCCTAGCGAATTAGTTGGTGGCTTAGACTCTTTGAATCATACCTGTAAGCAAGGTAATTTCACAGAAGTTATTTCACCTTGTGATTTTGATCAATCAATACATTTTCAAAATAGTTCTGTGGTTTCTATTACCGATATAAATAGCGGAGAAACGATTGATGACGTGTGGAAAAATCGCTTTTTAAACCTTTCAAAAAATACTAAAAAAATAACGATTATTGACAGGTATTTAGCTCTTAATCTACTTGAAGATAATACTAATGGGCTGAGATCATCGGTAGAACGCCTAATACAAAAATTAGCATCAAATAACCAGAAATACTCAATAGATATTTATAGTGCTTGTGATATTCCGAGCAAGTCAATTAATGCCTCAGATCTTAAAAGCTATATTACAGAATTAAAGAAAAAACCTTTCTATTCAGAGCCTAATTTTACGTTAGGGAACCTCTGATTAAGTCCTTAAAAAATGCGATAATACCAAAAACATCATTATTGCTATTGGTAGGTAAATAGGTAAGTAACATGAATCAACTCAGTTTTTCTGAAGCAGAATATATTCACAAGAAACGTAAAACG
>CAKZUG010000100.1 GCA_937920545.1 uncultured Saccharophagus sp. | reverse complement strand
ACAAACAACAAACAACAAACAACAAACAACAAACAACAAACAACAAACAAACCACTGGATTCCCGCCTGCGCGGGAATGACAATATAAGGTATAAAATACGCTCTATGTTTTACCTAAAAGTGTACAGCGCGCACAGTGTTTTACCTAAAAAGCGAAGCCGCCTAAAAGCCATAAAATGGTGACCTATATTTTACACATAAGGCCGTAGGCCGCCCTAAAAGCAAAGCGCCTATTTATTACTCAACACAACCCATTACACCCCGTCATTCCCGCGAACGCGGGGATCCATAGGAGCTAGCAACAAAGCAAAAGTCACACAATAAACAACCAACAAACCCACTGGTTTCCCGCCTGCGCGGGAATGACAATATCAAGCTATAAAATACGCTCTATGTTTTACCCAAAATCGAGCAATGCACACAGTGTTTTACCTAAAAGGCGAAGCCGCCTAAAAGCCATAAAAGGGCGCCCTATGTTTTAGCCATAAGGCCGTAGGCCGCCCTAAAAGCAAAGCGCCTATTTATTCGCAACACAACCCCCTACAACCCCGTCATTCCCGCGCACGCGGGAATCCATAGAAGCCAGCAACAAAGCAAAATTCACACAATAAATAACCAACAAACCCACTAGTTTCCCGCCTTCGCGGGAATGACAATATAAGCTATAAACCTCTCCAGCTTAATTAGACCATTACAATTACAATTTCTGTCATTCCCGCGCACGCGGGAATCCAGTGCTTTACCTTAAAGCGCGCAGCGCGCCTAAAAGCAAAGCGCCCCATCTTTTTAGCCTAAAAGCCGCGCAGCGGCGCCTGTTATTTTAATCACTGCCAAATAAATCTCGGGTATATACTTTGTCGGCAACGTCTTGTATTTCGTCTACCATACGGTTGGCAATTATTACGTCGCAGCGGGCTTTGAACTTGGCTAAATCATTGATGACAGCCGATTTAAAAAAGGTGGCTTCGGTTAGTACTGGCTCGTATACCACCACTTCTACGCCTTTGGCTTTTATGCGCTTCATGACGCCCTGCACCGACGAGGCTCTGAAATTATCGGAGCCTGACTTCATTACCAGCCTATAAATACCCACGCATTTTGGGTTTTTACTCAGTACGGCATTAGCGACAAAATCTTTACGGGTGGTGTTTGAATCGACAATGGCTTTAATAATGTTATTGGGTACATCATTATAATTAGCCAAAAGCTGCTTCGTGTCTTTTGGTAGGCAGTAGCCGCCGTAGCCAAAGCTTGGGTTGTTGTAGTGGTCGCCAATGCGGGGGTCTAGGCCAATGCCTTCAATAATTTGGCGGCTGTTTAAGCCGTGGCTTTCGGCGTAGCTGTCTAGCTCGTTAAAGTACGCCACGCGCATGGCTAAATAGGTATTAGAAAAAAGCTTAATGGCCTCGGCCTCGGTGCTATCGGTAAATAACACGGGGATATCGTCGGCGGGTTTAACCGCGCCCGTTAACAGCAAGTTAGCAAAGGTTTTGGCGCGCGCAGATTGCTCGCCCACCACAATACGTGAAGGGTGTAAGTTATCGTAAAGGGCTTTACCCTCGCGTAAAAACTCGGGCGAAAAAATAACATTTTGCGTGTTGAGTTGTTCACGTATTTTTTCAATAAACCCAACAGGCACCGTCGATTTAACCACCATAACCGCATTGGGGTTAATCGCGATAACATCTTGAATAACGGCCTCTACGCTGCCTGTATTAAAGTAATTGGTTTGGGGGTCGTAATCGGTAGGTGTGGCAATAATAACAAATTCGGCATTGGTATAGGCATCGGCTTTGTTGGTTGTGGCCGTTAAATTAAGCGGCTCGTGAGCTAAATAATGTTGCAACTCTGTATCGTCTATAGGCGATGTTTTAGCGTTAATTAAATCGACTTTATCTTGGAGCACATCAAGCGCCACCACGTGGTTATGCTGTGCCAGCAACACCGCATTAGAAAGCCCCACATACCCTGTACCTGCAATCGCGATTTTCATTGTTAGAATCCATGTAAAAAAACCACGATTATAACGTTAATTTAAATGAAAAGCTTAAAAGAGTGGACGCCAACTTATGGCTTGTAGGCCTTGAAACACAGGACACCATTGCATGGCTTGCAGGCGCTTCGCTTTTAGGACGCTGCGCTCGTAGGCGCGCTTTGCGCTTTTAGGAAAAACAACGTTAAAGGCAAGAGCAAGGAAAAGGGCTTTATTTTTTGATTTTTCAGCAAGGCCGCAGGCTACCCCGCAAACATAGCACCCTACAACACCGTCATTCCCGCGCACGCGGGAATCCACAGAAGCTAGCAACAAAACAAAATTCACACAATAAACAACCAACAAACCCACTGGATTCCCGCATTCGCGGGAATGACGGCGTAATGACTTTAAACATAGAACACAATTACACTACGACCTTTAAAGTAAAACACAATGCGCTATGCAATGTTTTTAATAGTCATTCCCGCGCAGGCGGGAATCCAGTGACGTTGATGATGACTTATAAAATATTATTACGCGAGAATGACGAGCTAAAAAACAGAACTAGTGATAAAAAGCTTTATACCACTCAACAAAACGCGCAACACCATCGTTCACGCTCACGTTGGGTACGTAATCAGTGGCGGCTTCTAGGCTTTTGGTTTCGGCGTACGTTTGGTATACATCGCCTGGCTGCATGGGTAAAAAGTTCTTTTTTGCCTCTATGCCAAGCGCATTTTCTAGGGCGCTAACAAAATCCATTAACTTAACCGGGTTACCATTACCAATATTGTATAACGCATACGGCGCGCTGCTATTGGCTGGGCTACCCGTTTCAGGCGTCCAATTATTTTGGCCTTGGGGTATTACATTTTGAATACGCATAATGCCTTCGACTATGTCATCAATATAGGTAAAGTCACGGCTGAGGTCGCCATTATTAAATATATCAATAGACTCGCCGTTTAAAATGGCTTTAGTAAATTTAAATAATGCCATGTCGGGTCTACCCCAAGGGCCGTACACCGTAAAAAAACGTAAACCCGTTGTTGGCACATTATACAAATGTGAATACGTGTGGCTCATTAACTCGTTAGCTTTTTTACTAGCCGCATAAAGTGATACAGGGTGATCAACACTGTCACTTGTCGCAAACGGTGTTTTACTGTTTAACCCATATACCGAGCTACTACTGGCATACACCAAGTGCTCGACCTTGTTATTACGGCAACCCTCTAAAATAGTTAAATGCCCTATTAAGTTACTATCGGCATAGGCCAACGGATTCTCTAATGAGTAACGCACGCCTGCTTGTGCAGCCAAATGTATCACACGGTTAAATTTTTGTTCTGCAAACAAAGTGGCAATGCCTTCTCTGTTAGCAAGGTCTAACTCGATAAATGTAAAACCGTTTAACTTGTTAAGCTCAGACAAACGCGCCTGCTTAAGTGAGACATCGTAATAATCGTTGAGGTTATCAATACCAACAACGGTATGGCCCTGCGCAATTAAACGCTGAGCGACAAAAAAACCAATAAAACCAGCTGCGCCAGTGACAAGATAATGCATGAAAACTCCAAATTAAAAACGAATACCTAATATGCCCATTCTAGCGCATATACCAAAATAAATAGCAAAAAATGACCAGTAAAAGTATGCGGTTTTATGACCATCAAGCGGAGAATTTGCTAGAGAAAAGACAAATGCAGAAAAAGCAAAACATAATGCGGCTGCTGACAATTTAGTAAGGGGGGAGTCACCATATTTTTTCTTAAATATAAAAAATAACCGCCAACTTCGTAGGAATATAAAAGCCATTACCAAAAAATAGCCTAACAAACCTAAAATGCCATAGTTGTAAAAATAATAACCATAAGCATTTTCTATTACTACATAATGCTTAGGGTAACCTAACCAAATGTTATTCTCAATCGTGTATTCAAGATGACTCAACTGATTTAAACGTGTTTGAGTGGAGGCATCTACACCACTACCTGACAAGGTTTCCGCGAATCGGGCAATATTACCAAAAGAATCTAAATTTATAAAAACAAATGATCCAATAAGAAGCAAGCAAGTAAAAAATAAAGCATTTATTTTGACAATACGGCTGGTGTTCACCAAAAAACCGCTTAAAAATAATAAAATTAAAGCACAAAACGTGATCGCTAAATATGCCGCTTTAGATTGACCACCCAATATAGTTAATACAAGAACCAGAAAAAATAGAGCATCGCGTAATTTTAAACAAATAAAGATACTTATAAGAATATAAGAATATATGGGTATTAAGATGAAAGCTAAACCATAGCTCCAAACCATTGGCCCGCCAATACGAAACCCTAGATGGTCAATACCATGTCTATTTGAAATACCAAGTGGTTCAACAAGTGAAGGTTGTAATAACTGAACAATTATAAAAATTAATATTATTAACGCGAGAAAAATAACACCCTTAATAAAACTAGTACCTGGTAATGGCCTGCGCGTAATATAATTATACAAACCAACATAGATCAAAAAATACGCTAAATATCTAAAATGAGCCATTAACAATCGAACATCTAAAAAAGTGCTTTTCGCAAGCGCACTTGCCAAGAGAAGAGAAAAAAAAGCAATAAGAACAAGTGAGACACTATCGATACTTATTTTTTTGTATTTGACGCCTATAAAAAAAATTAAGGTTACAGCGGCTAGAGGGTACAATATATACAAAAATTTTTGACCAGTATGTAAACTCATGCCACCAATATATGTAGGAAAAAAAACAATTAAACTAAGCCATATAAACACAAATTTTGCACTATTATTTCTTAACATAAATTATCTACGAATTATATCCATGCAAAAAAACAATAAAAAACTAGGATAATATTTCAACACACGTTTAATTACATGCGGCTCTTTAATGAAGCGATATGCCCAGCGTAAATGATATTTGTTAATCCAAGATGGATAGTAATCTACTGCACCAGAATTTGCTGTTTGGCTTATGAAAGCCCCACAGGTAAAAAAGCGGCCTTCAGGCTTTTGTTGAGCTAACTGGCCCGCTACAGATTCTTGTTTGATATTGCCCAAACCTAATAATGCTACATCCGCTTTAGACTCTAATACGTGGTCAATAATTACTCCCTCGGATTGATAGCCGTCACAGTGCCCAACCCACTCAACACCAGGGAAACGCCCCCTCATAATATTAATAAATACATCTGCATGCCCAGGCTTACCTCCAGCGATAAAAACTTTTAACTGACGTTTTGCACAGTAATCGAATATTACTGGTGCCAAAGATGTCATATCAAATGATTGACGTGCTACACCCAAAGCCTTACTGAGATATATTCGCATAATAGTAACAAGGTAAATACCATCCATACGATAGTGTGCCACGCTCAGTAAATCAGGGCTTTTACGCAAGTAAAAGTAATTGAATGGGTTAAGGTATATAAACGCCCCATAAGGTAGAACATCTTCATCGGCTAAACGCTTTACCTGCACATAACGTTGATTTAGAAAGGGAATAATTTTCAACGCATTAGCTCCTTAGCCAACTTAATATATGCTTTTGCTGAATTTTCAACACTATAATAACGACCTCGTTGGGCGAGTACTTGCAGATCTCTCACCTGTTTAATTTCGGTTAATACGGCCTGCGCGAATGCTTGATGATCCCCTGTATTAACAAGTTGACCGTATTCACCCTTCGCCAAAATTTCATTGGGGCCTGCAATACAATCTGTAGATACCACCTTGGTACCTAAAGCCAGAGCTTCGACCATTGAATTTGGCAAGCCCTCCCACAGCGAAGACATCACAAATAGATCAGCCTGTTTGAGGTAGGGGTAGGGGTTAACCACAAAACCATGAAAAATCACATGATCTTGTATACCTAATTCACGAGCTAAAACCTGCATGGGTTGCAGTAACTCGCCTCCCCCCAAAATATGCAAACGGAACTGAGGCAACGTGTTTATTACTTTGGCCGCAGCACGAAGCATGGTGCCATAATCTTTTTGCACATTCATTCGCCCTACTGCAACCGCATTCACACCAATAAAATTATCGAAAATCTGCGGCTGAGCATTTGCCAAAGTCAGCATAGAATCATCAAATACAGGGTTATAAATACGCTGTGCTTTTTTAGCGAGCGGGGTATTAAGCTTCTGCACTGTTGCAAGTACTGCATCAGATACGCAAACCACTGCACTGGCTTTAGGATACAACCAACGCATGAGTTGGCTTCGCATAGTATTTTTAAGCTTTCCATAGGCCGATAACATTACTGGTACAGCCTGAATAACAATTACTTTTGAACGAATAGAAACAAAGCATGTTGCTAACAACCATTGTAATAACTGCCGACCCATGCAGCACACTACAACATCTGGTTTAAGCTCAACTGCTTTAGACCTCAGTGAGCGATATAGAGAAAAACCTTTCAAGTCGCCTAGCACTTGCAAATGCACACCCTCTGGTACATGCTCAAAATGCTCACCCTCACTAAAGTTTACAAGCAGAGTAAACGACCAATCAGAGGGAGCATATTTTTGAATACCACCAATCAAACGCATCGTGCGACGCTGTACTCCGCCAGACTTTAAGTTCTCGAGATAAAACAAAATATTCAATGTGAAAATCTCAACTATAAATTAGTTATTATGAGTGATTATTTAAAAAAGTCACTTAAACATCGACTCAACTTGATCTAACATAACATTCAATGAGAACATTGATTTTGACTTTTTTGATATAACTTTATTATCAATAACAAGCGATTTAAAAGCATTAATTGCCTCGACATGTCTATCAATACGTATACCCGTAATATTATTAAAAATAGCTTCTTTAACACCATATAAATTGCGCCCAATTGAAAAGCAACCACAGCAGCTTGCCTCCATATAAACCAAACCTAGCGATTCTTTAAAATTTGATAAGAGCATCATAAAATGGCAATGATTAAATAATCTTGCAACCTCATTATGCGGAATAGCGCCGTAAAAACATACATTATTATTAATATCACTTTGTGCAATATAATGTTTAATTTCGCTAAAGTGGCGTCCATCACCAGCAATATGCCACTTAAAATGAATATCATCTTTTTTAAGTGTAGATAAAACTTCAACCATTTCTTTAAAGCCTTTACCCCAATCTATACGGCAACATGTCGCTATATTTAAAATATTGCCAGGCTTGCTAACATTTTGATAATTAAAAATACTAGTATCTACACCATTTTTTATTACAACTATTTTTTCTTCTAACTCAAGGTATAAATTTTTATCACAGCTAAATTCACTCAGAAATTTATCTTTCATATAATTTGAAACCGCAACAACCTTAACTGATTTCTTACAAAGTCTAATCATTCTTTTTTTGAGAAATTTAGAACTCAATAAAAATTCAGGTTCAGAACCATGAAGATAAATAATTGTATTTTTAGGGGTATAAAAAAAAGAAAAAAAACAATATATTTTTTTAAAAAACATGTCATTGATAATTACATAATCATACTTAAAGGAGATTAAGACATACCAAGCAGAATAAATAAAAACAAAAATACGTGGTAACAAGTTAAAACATCGATTTCTTCTAATGTTCCACCCACGAGTGAGTAAACCATTGTATATTTGAGAAGCCACTACACCTGCACCACCAACATCAGGTGGGTATTCTTTACTTAAAATCAAAATATGCTTCATATACTAAATAAACCCAACCAGATTACAACCATAAAAAAGCATACCAGAAACAAACATCATAGAAAAAATAAACTGTCTTATAAAAATTTGGGAATTTTTCTGCAACATACAAAACGCAAAAAACCGCTCAGATAAAAAAAAATGAAAATAATTCACATTTAAAAAACCCATTTTTTTGTTACTTTCATAAACACGTTTTAAGTATTTCTTCACTGAAACAATAGGTACTTTACTTGTTTTAATACGCTCATTTAATCCAAGCATGTAATGCATATCTAATTCTGAATTACTAGGGTTAAGGCCCATTCTGTTTAGCAACCTTAAGTTCACGCTAGTAATTAAATTAAAACGGTCGTTATTCTTTTCTCTATTTGCTTTAGCACTCACACTTGATTTAGACACACGGTAATCTAATAGCACCTCTGGTATATTAGAAAAAGTGGTATGTTTATATAAACGCTCCCATAAATCATAATCTTGCGCACTCGTAAAAGTAGGATCATATAAATTATTAGTACTTAGAAGCAACTCTTTTCGCATCATCACCGTTGGGTGAATAAAACAAACAGAAAATAATAACTTTGCTACCAATTTATTATGGTCTACTGGATGTTTTTTAACTTTTTTCTTCTTAACATCACCAAATAACTTTGCCCATGCCCCACAAACGCCTACATGTGGATGAGCCTCCATGTAGGTAAACTGCTTTTTTAACCTATCAGCATGGGAAATATCGTCAGCATCCATACGTGCAATATATTTACCTTTTGCTTGCAAAATACCGTCGTTTAAAGATAAAGAAATACCCTTATTATCATTATTGATACAAACAATACGTGAGTCTTTTTTTGAATATTCTTCAATTATGCTTTTACTGTTATCCGTAGACCCATCATTAACAATAATAAACTCAAAATCTTTATATGTTTGCCTAAGTATGCTTTCAATTGCCTCGCACAGGTAACTTTCTGCATTAAACACTGGCATAATTACAGATATATTTATAGTTTCAATCATACTATAACCACACATATAAATAATTGATTATTCAAGTTCAATCCAATCATCGCATTTCCAACTATAATTGTTAGGGTTAATCCTTCTCCAATTTTTTGGGCTTATAACTATCTTTTTGCTTGATTGATTTAACCAAGCAGACCACCAACTAAATGTGCTGTTAGCTATAATATTATGTTCACACTGGCTCATTAACCACAAATCCTCAATGGGTGAAGAAGTACCTTCTACAAACACAACATTATGAATATTATTGAGTGATTGTCGACACCACTCAATATCATTAGAAAAAACAAAGAAAACCACATGCTCATCACGTTTCTGATGGTAATCAATAGCATTTTGATAATAACTTAGCGGCAGTACGCCTATTTCATCATGCTTTAAGTAATCACCCCGTCGTATATGTAAGCTTACTGATTGTTCGCTTTTTATCCTCGCAAGGTAGTTTTTGGCATTATGCTGCAATGGTGTTTTAGGTGTAAAAGTACTTAAAATAAGCTGCCTATGTTTAATAAAATACTGTTCATTTTGCCAGTAACCCATTAAATAGATATTATTATTGTTGAAAACATTATCATCAAATATTGTTCTCTCTCTCTCTTTATATAAAGCTGTTATACCTAAAGTTGTACGTATTTTTTTTACGAGCTTATTTCCACCAATTAACTGCGCTACTTCATTTTTGTTAGCTATACAGGGCTTGATGTTAAAGTGGTTCAACTCAAAATCAAATAGTTCATATGTCTCAAAGGCTGAGATATCAATTTTAAAGACCTCATCTCGCTCTATAGCTATTGATTGTGCAATAGCGTATTGAAACATTTGATTACCCAAGCCACCTATTATTTTGCTAATTATCATTTAAATCACCTAACACATACTTAACTATAGTGCGCGCGAAACCTGAACTTGAAAATTGAGTAGCTGCGCTTGATGATAAAAATGAACGAATATTATCAACATATTGAAGGTACTCATCATTACTCAAAGTTGATATGAAACGGTATAAATCACTATAAGTTTCAAAGTCCCTCATATCTATAAAACAGTTTTTAGGAATGTGATCACATATATTATCTGGCCCCCAATATATAGGAACACATCCAGCAAAAAAACTATCAAATATTTTTTCAGTAATATAACCGGGTATTGACTTTGCGTTTTCAAAACAAATAGAAAACTTATATCGCTCCATAACCTCCTTTTTATTATCAACAGCACCTTTATATGACGGGTATGGTGTTAAAAATAAAGCATTGGCTAAAGCTTGCACGGTTGGAATACGTTTTGCTAACCGCTGAAGTTTGCCTGACGAAAACGCATAATTACTCCAACCCATACCATATAAATCAAAGTCTTGAGGTTGGTTTTTTTCAAACCAACGGATGGCCTCAACTCTTTTGGAATATAAATCATTTATTTGCGAATGTGGCGGCTTCTTGTTAGCAGATATAAGCACACATAATTTTCTATTTATATTACTGTTAATTTCAGCCGGATACTTATGTGAATAATTGAGCTTGATATATTTATTACCATCTACAAAATCGTCATGCCAAGTAAACACACGCTTAAAGTAGGCGTGATTAGCTTTAATATAGTTATCTGGCCGAATAAAAGCGCTTTCACTTAATATAATATATGACTTTTGTGGGATGTCAGGTAAAACCTTAGGCATGTTACTAGCATAAATAACTGCAGTGGCGCTTTCTATAGGGTTTATGTCTTGAGTGGATAAATCATAGCCTTCTTGCAAAAACACTTTTTTTAGCTGAATAAACCGATCATATATATCATCACGATGGGCGCTTTCATCAAAAATACTATTATTTTTCAAATAATCTGCTACTACTAATGTAATTTTTTTCATTTAATTTCTCTTAAATATTGTTTATACACAAGTAAATAAACAATCCCACAATAATATAACCCAGCAAAACAAAAAGAACTAAAGTATATTAAAAACATTGCATCACTAGGTATTAATAAACAGATCAATAAAGGCAGGCTAAAAATAATAACTTTTGAAATATAGAATAAATCAATTTTTATGCTTAATATTTTACTCATATTATTGAACAACAATAAAAATATTATTATATAAGACAACGCTTGAATTACAGGTATTAACATAGAAGAGTCAGTCTTATCTAACAACAGCATTAAAAATAACATAGAGGAAAACCCTACAATATATGGTACAACTGTAGTATTTGTTTTTAATTCTGATTGAGATACTAAATACACTAAGTTAGTTAATACACGCATAAATTCAACACCAGCACCCAACATTACAAAGTAATATACATCGTGAAATTTAACATCAACTAAAATTTTAAGCATAATCGGTGATAACGATACAACAAAAAATAATGTAGCTACGTATACTGAAATAAGCTTACGCGCATGATTATTCCAGCATACTGCTCGTTTTTCTTTTTCATGACTTTTAGTCGCACTTATTTTTTCATAGTACTGCGGATTGAAAAATTGACATGCCACATTATCTACTGCCGAAAAAACAGCAAAAGATACAGCATAACCAACACCCATATAACCAAGTGCTTCAATTGAATACTTTGACTCTACAATTAAACGGTAAGATGAGTTTTGCCCCCATTGCAAAAATAAAGTTGCTGTAACGGGCAACCCAAAAACTACAAACCTCTTAACATTGCTATAGTTTAACTTGGCTAAAATCAACTTTAAATCGACCTTCTGCTTACCCACTAAATATCTATAAAGTGGATACACAAACAATAGCTGAGATACTACAACTCCAAAAAGCCAATAAAAGCTTGTATTATCCAGATAGATTAAAAATAATACGGAGAATGACAACCCTAAAGCTGTCGATACAACATTAGCCTTTGTAAAAAAAACTTGATCTCCAAGAATATTTATACTGCTTAGTAAAAAATGTGTTGTTACAGCAAGTGAACTAAAAAAAATCAACACTATGAATGCATTTACAGATAAATATTCTTCATACTCAAAAATGACATAAATACCTATTGCAATAATGACCGATATAATCGCTGCCAAAAACCTATAAACAGCCAAAAATATTAAAGCATTATGCAAAAAATTTTTTTTATTCCAAGCATTGATATTTCTTGTGTAAAACTGATTGATAGCACCCAAGCAAATAAAATTTAACAACGATATTAATGTTACAAACAGGTAATTTTGCCCTATTTGCTCTTCATCAAGAAATGTCGTTAATAATCTAACTGAGCACAGCATAAGTAATATTTGTATAAACTTACCTGCAATTAAATACAATAACGATGTATTAATATTTTTCATAAACGATACAACCAAATTACTACTTCTATAAACTACACATCATCATGTCAATAATTTTTATTAAGCTCAGCTTTTATATTTGCTTTAATACGTCAAAAAGCATATTAATTTCTTTTGTAATATCATTCTGTTGATTACCTACAAATAAACCATGGGCATCTATATACTCCGAGGCTTCTAAAGTACCTGCAACCTCATAATCAAAGTATTCCAATACTTCCTTATTTTTTAAAAAATTACCTGTAACAATAGGTCTACACTCTATATTATTATCAGTTAAAACTTTAACTAAATCAGCTCTTGAGTAAGGCGCAGTTTCTTTTAACACTAAAGAGAAACCAAACCAACTACTTTTGCCTGTTTCTTTTTGTATTTCTAGATGAGGGTGATCATTGAATAACGATTGAAATAACTTGGCATTTTTTTGACGAATTTTAATGAAACTAGGTAATTTTTTAAGCTGCTCTATACCTAAAGCACCGCTCATTTCTAGCGGCCTTACGTTATAGCCCGGCAGCATAAATTTAAATGACTCTTCAAATGGATCATCACTTTTTTCACCACTTACATGATTAAATTTTGGTAAATTACGTGTCCAGCCATGAGCACGAATACAAAGTAAAATATGATAAAGTTCTTCATTATCTGTGATTATGCATCCACCTTCCATAGTGGCTATATGATGAGAAAAAAATGAACTAAATGTTCCCATTATACCAAACGTGCCTGCCTGCTTGTTATTTAAGGTTGCACCCATTGACTCGCAATTATCTTCTAATACAAATATATTACGCTCATTTATTATATCGTTTATACGGTTAAAATCGTTAGGGTTACCCAATAAATTAACAGACAGAATGGCACGAGTTTTATCTGTAATAGCTGCTTCAAGCTTATCTAAATCTAAATTTAATGTTTCTCTATTAATATCAACAAATTTCACCTTTAAACCATATTGCTGTAGAGGAAAATACGTTGTAGACCATGATACTGCAGGCACGATTATTTCATCGCCACGCTTTAGTTTTAATGATTCATTTTTAGTAAAAAATAGAGATGCTATCATTAATAAGTTTGCTGTTGAGCCTGAGCTAACCATTAATGCATATTTAGATCCAAAAAATTGTGCAAATTCTTTTTCATATTGGGCAACATGTTTCCCCATGGTAAACATGTCTGAATCGATTACTTTTTGTATCGCTGCATACTCTTTTTCATCCCAAGTACTGCTAGCTAGGCTGTAATTACTCATATTATTGCTCACTTAAATAGTAGTTATATGTTTGCTCAATACCTGTTTTTAGTTCAGTTTTAAATTGCCATCCAAATTGCTTTAAAGCGGTATCATCAATTAATTTCTGTTGCATGCCAACAGGCTTGGTTAAATCATGTTTAAATGTACCGTTATATCCAACCACATCTGATATTGCTTCATAGTACTCATTAATTGAGTAATCTTTACCCAAACCAACATTTAAGTTTTGCGGTAATTTTTCAAAATTTTCTATTGCGTAAAAAATAAAATCGGCTAGATCTTCAGCATACATAAATTCACGTCTGGCTAATCCATCACCCCATATATCTATTACTAGCGATTCATTTTTTTTAGCTTGATGAATTTTGTCTATTACAGCTGGTATCATATGTGAATGTTTAGGGTCAAACTTATCGAATTTACCATACAAATTACACGGTATAATTGTTTTATATAACTTTCTTGAATCCTCTTTAGCTATATATTCACATAAACGTGTTGATGTTATTTTTGCTAAAGCATACCCTTCATTTGTTGGCTCTAACTCGCCTGTTAATATATCTTTTTCTATAAGTGGGTTAGTTCCATTTTTAGGGTACATGCATGAACTACTTAAATTTAAAAATTTTAGTACCTGAGCATCATTTGCTGCCATTAAAATATTCAAGCCCATGTGCATATTTTCGACTAGAAATTTTACTGGGTTGGCGATATTAGCCTGTATACCACCTACTATACCTGCCGCATGTATAACAATATCCGGCTTATTTTCTGTTATGTATTTTTTTACAGACGGCATGTCTAATAAATTTAACTCGGCACTGTTTGGCGTTAAAAACTGGTACTTGTCTTTGTTAACAAGTGCCATTATGTTTTTGCCGACCATTCCATTAGAGCCGGTAAGTAATACTTTCATATATTATTTATTCCACTGCTGTAAATTTATTGTAACCATGGCTTTTTAATATCACCTGCTGTTTTGCGTTATCTAAATCTGTTGCTACCATTTCTGAACACATTTCCTCAACTGTAATTTGAGGTACCCAACCTAATTTTTCTTTTGCCTTGGTCGGGTCGCCTAGTAACGTTTCAACTTCTGCTGGTCTAAAATATCTTGGATCTACCTTAACAATGACATCACCTATAGTTAATGACGTAGCATTATTACCTGTAATGGATTTTACTGTTGCCACTTCATCAAGACCTTCGCCTGAAAATTCTAACTCTATGCCTAATTCTAGTGCTGTCATGCGCACAAATTCACGAACACTAATTTGCTTTCCAGTAGCAATGACAAAGTCATCGGCTTCTTCTTGTTGTAGCATCATCCATTGCATTCGAACGTAATCTTTGGCATGCCCCCAATCACGCAAGGCATCCATATTGCCTAAATACAAACACTTCTCTAAACCTTGGGCAATATTAGCCATTGCACGTGTTATTTTACGCGTTACAAATGTCTCACCACGTCTTGGTGACTCATGATTAAATAAAATGCCGTTACATGCATACATGCCATAGCTTTCTCTGTAGTTCACTACTATCCAGTAAGCGTACATTTTTGCAACAGCATAGGGTGAGCGAGGGTGAAAAGGCGTCGTTTCTTTTTGGGGGATTTCTTGGACTAAACCGTATAATTCAGATGTTGAAGCTTGGTAGAACTTTGTTTTTTTCTCTAACCCTAAAAAACGAATAGCTTCAAGTAAACGTAATGTGCCCATTGCATCAACATCAGCGGTATACTCTGGTGACTCAAAAGAGACTGCAACATGAGATTGTGCGCCTAAATTATATACTTCATCAGGCTGCACATCTTTAATTATACGAGTTAGGTTAGAGCTATCTGTTAAGTCCCCATAATGCAGAAAAAACTTCTGATTTTCTTCATGGTTATCTTGGTATATATGATCAATTCTATCTGTATTTAAAGATGATGCTCTACGTTTTATTCCATGTACTTCATAACCTTTATCTAGTAATAATTCGGCAAGGTATGACCCATCTTGGCCTGTAACACCTGTTATTAATGCGACTTTTTTATCATTCATTTTCGGCTCCTGAATCTGCCATATATTCATTTTTTTTAGTCAAAAAATACTTAATTAAAATCACAATAACACTGATTAACCCGCCCAAAACGACAAACAAAAAGCATATTAAAGACCTTTTTGGGCTATCTTTGAATTCTGGTACGACAGCATTATCAACTATTTTAAATACATACTCATCTGTTACTTCTGCAAACATTACTGTTTTAAATTGATCTTCAATTAAATTGTATAAAATTGATTGAAGGTTTGATAATGCTGTCAGCTCAACTTGATTAGTTAAATATTTGATACTTTTTTTTGCTTGATCTAAATCCCGTATTTTCATTTCCGAATTAATATTTTTAATCAGTAAGTTCACCCAATTTTTTGCAACTACAGGCGAATAATGCTCAACTGTTATAGATATAAACCCTGAAGATTTATCATGATCAATCTCAATTTTACTTTGTAAAACTTCTACTGCTTTTTGTATACTAGGCTTCTGAACTAACCATTGCTGAGTAGCTTGATCATAAGATTGTTTGTTCGTAATAATAATATTGTTTGATTTATCCCAATTTACAGATGCCATTAGTAAAACTAGCAAATCGTTTTTTTGTATCAAAGCACTAAGAAAATCATGTGATTCTAGTATTTTTAACGCTAACTCTGTCTTATCGACGCTATTTTTAGCGCCTAAATTCAACCCTGCGAGACTTGCTAGCCCGCCCACCTTACCTGACAAACCATTATTGCTTTGTTGAGTAGGCATTAATAATGCCTGGCTTTTATATATATTGGGTAAACTTTTCGCATAAAACACACCCGCTACGGCAAATAAAAAAGTAACCACAATAATTATCCACTTACCTTTCCATAACACATTAAATAATTCGCGCAGGTCTATTTCGTCTTCGTGTGGGGCTGGGTTGTTGGCAAACATGGGGGCTTGCTGGGTTGAGATAACCTTTAAGGTTTGCTCTATGTTGTCGAGGCGTTTATCTATGTCGCTCATTGTGCATCCTGTTTTTGAATCTGGGCGCTGTGTTTTTCTGGGTTTTTTATTTCTTTTTTTAAGCTTTTTATTTCGTGCTTTAGCGCGTTGTATTCGTGTGTTTTGCGTTTTAAAAAGCGCATGGTAAGTGCGGTTTTTTCGGCTATGCCTTTGGGTGTTAGTGTGTAGGCATAGGCTAGTTTGTTTTGGCTATTGCGAAAATTTTTTACTTTTATAAAACCCACTTCGGTTACGGCTTTTAGGCAGTAGTTAGCCCGCCCTACGCTTACCCCTAGCGCTTGCGCTATTTGCCGCTGCGATAGGTTGGGGTTGTTTTCTAGTAGCCTTAAAACACGAAAACGAAGGTCTTCTTTTGCGTCACTCAAGCGTATATACCTTAAATGCGTTCAAATTTGAGCGCACTATATCGGTTAACGTATGTTGTTTCAATATAATAAGAGAAAGGACGCCATTTTATGGCTTTTAGGTTAAAGATAAGGCGCTTCGCTTTTAGGTTAAAACACAGGCGCTGCGCTGGCAGGGCGGCCTATGGCCTTGATGGAAAAGCCAAAAAACCAACCATCCTTTATTGTTTTGCCTTTGACGTTGCTTTTCCTAAAAGGCGTAGCCGCCTTAAAGCCGTAAAAGGCGCTACTACGTAGCTTTTAGGTAAAAACATAGGCGCCATTTTATGGCTTTCAGGCGCTGCGCTCGTAGGGCGGCCTATGGCCTTGTTGGAAAAGCTAAAGAAAAAAAACCACTTTTTATTGTTTTTGCCTTTGATGTTGTTTTTCCTAAAAGCCATGAAATGGCGTCCTGCAAGCGCAGCGCCCTTATAGCGAAGCGCCTAATATCCTCAAGGCGGCGCCTATGTTTTACCCATACATTAAGGTCACTCTAAATGCGGCGCCTACTTCTTCGAAGGTGATGTTGTCGCCCATTTGGGCAACCATGGTGGGGATGCCTCGGCCTAGGCCGTCGATGTAGCGGTAGTTGTCCATAAATTTTAATAAAAACATGTTGCGTGGCGCTGAGTGGCCGTAGCGTAATTTTTGTATTGTGAGGGTGTTGGGCAGGCTGCCTGGGTTGGTTATTTCTATGCGGTTTTTAAATATGTATATGCTTGTTTTTTGGTTTGCTATGGCGTAATCGCGGTGTACTAGGGCGTTTACAATGGCTTCTCGTAGTACTTTTGAGGGGATGAGTTCTTTTTCTGTGCGCTGTGCATGGGTGATGGTTGAGCTGCGCTGTAGGTAGAGTTTGACTAAACCTAGGGCATTATCTATTTGGGCGGGTAAATTGCCGATTATCTCTTTTTTATCGATAAGGTCGCTGGTTTTATCTGTTCCTGCAAATACGGCAAATACTATGCTGGCTTGCGGTAGGGCTTTTTGCGGGTTGTTGGCAAAAAGTAACGCGCCGCCCACGCTTACATGTTGGTTGGTTGTTAATATATCGCTATTGATTAACACTTGCGTTTTAGCGGCTGGCTCTAGGGCCGACCAGTTTAGGCTGTAGTAGGTATCGTAGTAGTTTTCTAAGCTGGCTGTGTTTAGGTGTTGCTCGGTAAGCGTGTCTAGTGGGGCTATGTCGTAGTGTACTAAGCCTGCTTGCTGAAATAAGCGCGATAGCTCTTCTTTTGTTGCTTGCCTATTGGTTGAGCCTACGCGCATGAGGTATTTACCATCTAATGTTTGGTAAGGCTTGTGCGGGCTTTTGGGTACAATAATTTGGTATATTTTTTTGCTGTTGATGGTATGTATGGCCACGTCGATATACAAACTGGGCACCACATTGTTGCGGGCAATATTGATTATCCATTCTTCAAAATGCGTTTTGGTGACGCCCGTTACAGTACCTGCATCATCCACCCCCACCAAAACAGAGCCACCCAAGCTGTTAGCGAATGCGACCAGCTCTTTGGCCATCGATTCGCCACGTACGTCTTCAGTTTTAAACTCGACAGCGCTGTTTTCACCTTGCTGAATTAATTCTTGAATGCTCATGTTGGCTCATTTATGTGTAAAGGGTATGGGTTATTAAAACATACGTAAAAGATAGGTGCTATAAAACATAGGGCGCCGCTGTGCGGCTTGTAGGTAAAAAATGGGGCGCTTCGCTTTTAGGGCGGCCTACGGCCTTGTTGGAAAAGCCAAAAAACCAACCATCCTTTATTGTTTTGCCTTTGACGTTGCTTTTCCTAAAAGGCGAAGCCGCCACAAAAGGCGCTACTACGTAGCTTTTAGGTAAAAACATAGGCGCCATTTTATGGCTTTCAGGCGCTGCGCTCGCAGGGCGGCCTAAGGCCTTGCTGGAAAAGCCAAAGAAAAAACAAACCAGCCTTTATTATTTCTGCCTTTGACGTTGTTTTTCCTAAAAGGCGTAGCCGCCTTAAAGCCGCAACGCGGCGCCTATGCTTTACCTAAAATCCATGAAATAGCGTCCTGTATTTTATTTCCTACGCTTAATTAATGCAGTGAGCATAGCGGCTATATCATCACAATCTGCTGTGATTTTAGTACCAAATTCGGCTGATAGAAATGTGATATTTGTACCTATAATAACTTGCGTTTTGACTTCGGCAAGTGATGAACGTGCGATGTTTAAAAAGTGTTTTTGCTCTTTGATACTTTCTCGCTCAAGCCCTTCTGCAATGTTAGAGGGTACGGATAAGCCTGCCCGTGTAATTTGATCTTTAAAACCGTAATCTTGCAGTGTTTTGCATTCGAGGTAGAGCGCCTCAGATAACCGACACGATTTTTGCCATACTGCTAGTCGTTCGCACTTCATAAAAATCCTTTTTGATTAAGATAGGGCGCTGCGCTCTTAGGTAAAACACAGGCGCCATTTCATGGCTTTCAGGTTAAAAAACAGGCGCCACTTCGTGGCTTTCAGGCGCTGCGCTCGCAGGACGGCCTACGGCCTTGCTGGAAAAGCTAAAGAAAAAAACCACTTTTGATTATTTTTGCCTTTGCTTTTCCTAAAAGGCGAAGCCGCCTTAAAGCCGTAAAAGGCGCTACTACGTAGCTTTTAGGTAAAAACACAGGCGCCATTTCATGGCTTTTGAGCGCTGCGCTCTTAGGGCGGCTTATGGCCTTGCTGGAAATGCCAAAGAAAAACCACTCTTTACTGTTTTTGCCTTTGACGTTCTTTTCCTAACAGGCGAAGCCGCCTTAAAGCCGCAAAGCGGCGCCATATTTTTTACCTAAAAGCCATAAAATGGCGCCTATATTTTCATTTTCATTTTCATTTTAATTTTCGAGTTGTTTTTGTAGTTCTATATACAGGGTTTTAAATGCTTCTTGGTATTTGGGTAGCCTTGTTTGTAGCTCTTTGACAAAGTCTAGGTCGTAGGTATGTGCAGAGGTGTTGCGCATTTCTATTATTTCTAAAAATACGGCTTCGTCGTGTAACCAATTTTGAGCATAAGCCGATTTAAAACAGGCTCTGGGGTTGTTTGCTTCAAGCCCGACAAAGGCCAGTATACGTTTTATGGCTTTCCAACACATTTCGTAGGTAAATTCAAAACGCTTTATTTGTAGGTCGAGTACGATGTTACCGTATTCGGCGCTGTGCTCTTTGGCAAAATCTTGCGCTTCATTTAATCGCCCTAGTGCTTTGCCAAAGTTGTGCAAGGCGTCTTCGGCGCGCAGATGTTTTGAGTTGCTATAAATCACTTTTCCTGTTGCTTGTACACGCTCATTAAAGCGTTTTTCGCAATGGCTGAGGTTAATTACATCAAATGTGAGCAGTGTATTTAGATGCTGAGCGGCTTGTTTTATCTCTTCACCTGAATAAACGCCATCGGCTTTAAATGCAATATCCACATCGCTAGTTGGCTTGGCTTCGCCTGCCGCCTCTGACCCGTAGAGCCAAATACGCTCGGGGTTTGCAGTGTTAATAATAAGTGCTTTTAGTTGGTTAATAAGTTGTTGTCTAGTCATAATTATCTTCAGTTGTCTTTTGTTTTATTTGAAAATAACAGCCATATAGAACAGGTCGCTACTACGTAGCTTTTAGGTAAAAACACGGGCGCCATTTCATGGCTTTTAGGCGCTGGCTGGGCGGCCTACGGCCTTGCTGGAAAAGCTAAAGAAAAAAACCACTTTTGATTATTTTTGCCTTTGTTTTTCCTAAAAGGCGTAGCCGCCTTAAAGCCGCAAAGCGGCGCCCTATCTTTTACCTAAAAGCCATAAAATGGCGCCTATGTTTTACCTATAGTGACCACCGATGGCGAATATATAGATGTATTTGTCGTCGAATTTGTATATTAGCCTGTCTTTTTGGCTAAGCCTTCTTGACCATAAACCTGTTAGGTTGTGTTTGAGGGCTTCTGGTTTGCCTATGCCTTGAGCGGGGTTGGCCCGTAGCATTTCTTTTAGTTGGCGGCATAACGCTTTGTGTAGTTTGTTGTCTTTTTGCCTTATGTTTTCGTATTCTTGCCAGGTGTTACCCTCAAAGACCAGCGATCTCATTGAGCTGCTCCTTGGTGGGCGTGTATCCATTATTTTGCGTGTGCGTGCTGGCGGAGGCGGCTATTTGCTTCATAAGGTTGGTGCTTTGTAAAACGTGCAGGGTTTCTTGTTCTCTTGCCCAGTCGTCGGCGCTTATTACTACAAAGTCTTCTCCACTGCGGCGCGTCACTTTGAGCGGCGTATGGTCAAAAATAATTTTCTCGACAAAGTTTTTTAGGTTATCTCTAAATTTGTTTACGCTTACACTTTCCATTATTCCACCCATTAAAAGTACGGTAACTCCGTACATAATAAGATGACTGTTTATATACGTCAAGAAATTTAAAACACAGAACGCCAGAAAACATAGGTCGCCGCTGTGCGGCTTGAAGGTTAAAACACAGGCGCCATTTTATGGCTTTTAGGCGCGCTTTGCGCTTTTAGGAAAAGATAAAAACTGTGGATTCCCGCCTGCGCGGGAATGACGGTATTAAAACATAGGGCGGCCTACGGCCTTGCTGGAAAAGCCAAAAAAACCAACCACCCTTTATTGTTTTTGCCTTTGCTTTTCCTAAAAGGCGAAGCCGCCTTAAAGCCGCAATGCGGCGCCCAGTCTTTTACCTAAAAGCCATAAAATGGCGCTTATGTTTTACCTTACAAACACTGGATTCCCGCCTGCGCGGGAATGACGGTGTAGAAGCACAATGCGATGATCCGCCGTTTAAATTGTATTAAAAACACTCAAGTGATATGCTTTTATATATATTTTACAATTAATTATATATAAAGATGTATCAATATGGGTTATGTAACTGAGCAATTACTGGCCGCACTTAAAGAGGCGCGGGTACGAAAAGGGTTGAGCCAAAGGGCGTTGGGGGTTCGCTCTGGCGTGCCTCAAAGCCATATTTCAAAAATAGAAGCAGGTGATGTTGATTTACGCATGTCCAGTTTGATTGCGCTTGCCCGTGTGCTCGACTTAGAGCTGTTTGTTGCACCTAAAAAATCGGCCACTGCTATAAAGTCGATTATTGATAGTAGTAACGGCGCTTACAATCAAGATGATGAGCCATTACCCGCTGCATACAACTTAGACGGTGATGAAAATGACGAATAATATATCTACGCTTAACGTTTTGCTTTATGGCAACCCCATTGCAACCATTACTCATGTTGGCCGCGACAGAACGTTGTTTGCTTTTACAGATAGCTATATTAATGATGCATCAAGGCCTGTATTAGGACTGGGTTTTAAAGATTCACTTGGTGACTTACTGACTCAGTTTAAGCCTACACAATCAAAATTAACGCCGTTTTTTTCTAATTTATTACCAGAAGAGACCATGCGAAACTATCTAGCTGAACGTGCAGGTGTTAACGCTACTAGAGAGTTTTTTTTATTGTGGGTGTTAGGCCAAGATTTACCCGGCGCTGTTACCGTTGAGCCTGCCGATGGTGAGGCGCTACCACCCAATACGCACACAATGCGTGACGATAAAACAATGTACGAGGCACCCATGCGTTTTTCATTGGCAGGCGTGCAGTTAAAGTTTTCAGCCATGCAACATGCACACGGCGGCTTGACGATTCCTGCTACAGGCCAAGGTGGCTCATGGATTGTTAAACTGCCGTCATCGCGCTTTGACGCCGTGCCCGAAAATGAATATTCAATGATGGAACTGGCTAGGATGTTAGGCATGAATGTACCCGAGGTACAGTTGCTGCCCATTAGCCAAATTGACAATATTCCAAAGGGGATTGGTCAGTTTGGCGATAGCGCTTTTGCCATCAAGCGCTTTGACCGCTCTCATGATCAAGCCATTCATATTGAGGATTTTGCTCAAGTTTTTGGCGTGTACCCCCAAGATAAATATAAAAAAGCCAGCATGCGTAATATTGCACATGTTATTGGGGTAGAAGGAAAAGAAGAAGACATCGCAGAATTTACTCGAAGGCTTGTGTTTAATACATTAATTGGCAACGCCGATATGCATTTGAAGAATTGGTCTGTGATATATAAAGACAAGCGTACAGCATCCATTGCACCCGCTTATGACTTTGTCTCGACTATTGCTTATATCCCCGACAATAGTGCATCACTAAAGGTTAGCCGTAGTAAAAAGTTTAGTGACTTCACCCTAGATGAGTTATCTCACTTAGCAGCTAAAGCCATGTTGCCAGAAAAACTCGTGTTAGATACAGCCAAGCAAACAGCCGCTAATTTTCATGAAGTGTGGGCAAAAGAGAAAGCCCACCTACCCTTAACCAAATTAATGATTAAGACCATTGAAAAACACTTACAAAGCATACCGTTGGCTTAAAACATGGGCGCCATTTCATGGCTTTTAGGCGCTTCGCTTTAAGGGCGCTGCGCTTGCAGGACGGCCTGCGGCCTTGCTGGAAAAGACTAAGAAAAAACAAACTACCCTTTACTGTTTTTGCCTTTAACGTTGCTTTTCCTAAAAGGCGAAGCCGCCTTAAAAGGCGCCACTACGTAGCTTTTAGGTAAAAAAACAGGCGCCATTTCATGGCTTTTGGGCGCTGCGCTCGCAGGGCGGCCTAAGGCCTTGCTGGAAAAGCCAAAGAAAAAACAAACCACTTTTGATTATTTTTGCCTTTGCTTTTCCTAATAGGCGAAGCCGCCTTAAAGCCGCAAAGCGGCGCCTTGTGTTTTACCTAAAAGCCATGAAATGGTGCCTATGTTTTACCTAAAAGCGTAGCGCCTGAGATATGCAGTGGCCATTTAGTTATGGAACTTTTTTATCAACCAATAATTTGTCTATGTCGTTCTGGGTCGGTAATTTATATTTCACTTCGCCATTTTCCCATATTGGTAATGGCCGTTGATGCAACAAAGCATCTGCAAGTACTTTTGCTGCTGCACGCCTTGCTGAGCGTAGCCCTATTTCTGCGTATTGATTTTTATTTGTCATAATTATGCGCCTTTTGTAATTTTGGCTCCCAGCCTGAAGAATCAAACAACACCCAGCCATCTACAACCTGCTGAAATTCACGTAAATTTATAAGGCTACGCTCAAATCGTCTTTCGATTGTAGGTTTGGGTATGTTATGCCCCCCTACAGAAACTCGGTATTTTACCCTCTCGATGGCCATATTTACGGAAGGTAACGAAAAGTAGAAAAGAAAAACTTGATAACCCAAGTGCTGCCACTTTTTAACTTTGCTTAAGTAGCTGCGGCCACTTAATGTTGTTTCAATTGCAAAAGATTCATTATTTGTCACACAATCATCTACTTTTTTTAACATTAGCTTACCTGCCTCTATAGCAACTAATTCTGGGCTAAAAAATAGGGCGCTTCGCTTTTAGGTTAAAAAAACAGGCGCCATAAAACATAAGGCGCTTCGCTTTTAGGTTAAAACACAGGCGCTGCGCTGGCAGGGCGGCCTATGGCCTTGCTGGAAAAACCAAAAAACCAACCATCCTTTATTGTTTTTGCCTTTGCTTTTCCTAAAAGGCGAAGCCACCTTAAAGCCGCAAAGCGGCGCCCTGTTTTTTACCTAAAAGCCATGAAATGGCGCCTATGTTTTTTACTATTTTTGCCTTTGACGTTGCTTTTTCTGAAAGGCGAAGCCGCCTTAAAGCCGCAACGCGGCGCCTATGTTTTACCTAAAAGCCATGAAATGGCGTCCTATCTTTAAACGGCGTCTTTATTTTATTAAATCAATGTCTATTTGGGTAAAGTGGCCGCAGCCTATAAAGCCTCTGTAGGCTGATAGTGGCGAGGGGTGTGGGGCTTTTAGTACGGTGTGTTTTTGGGTGTTGATGATGGCGCCTTTTTTTTGTGCGTAGCCGCCCCAGAGCATAAAGGTGACGTTGTTGCAGTGATCGTTTACGGCTTGTATTACGGCGTCGGTAAATGGCTCCCAGCCTTTCTTTTGATGCGAGCCTGCTTGGTGGGCTTCTACTGTAAGCGTGGCGTTGAGTAGTAATATGCCGTTGTTTGCCCAGTGCTGTAGGCAGCCACTTTGTGGTATGGGCAAACCTGTGCTTTGGTGTATTTCTTTGAATATGTTGACCAACGATGGCGGCGTTCTCACGCCTTCGGGTACAGAAAACGATAACCCGTGAGCCTGCCCCGGCCCGTGGTAGGGGTCTTGCCCTAAAATAACGACTTTGACTTTATCTAGCGGCGTTGAATTTAGCGCGTTAAATATATCTTTTTCCGCTGGATAAACCGTTTTACCTCGCTGTTTTTGCTCGGTTAAAAACTGTTTGAGCTTGTGCATATATGGCTGCTCAAACTCATTGGCCAGTACGTTAAGCCAGCTTGGGTCTAATTGTATATTGCTGATATTTTTTGGCATAATTTTCTTTTAGTGAAAGGCGCCGCTGTGCGGCTTTTAGGTAAAACACAGGCCGCTACTGCGTAGCTTTTAGGGTTAAACACAGGTCGCCGCTATGCGGCTTTTAGGCGGCTTCGCCTTTTAGGAAAAAAAAATCAAAATCAAAACCATTAGGAGGTTATTTCTTTTGCTTTTCCAGCAAGGCCTTAGGCCGTCCTGCAAGCGTAGCGCCTGCAAGCCGCAAAGCAGCTTCCTATCTTTTACCATGCAAACATGGATTCCCGCCTGCGCGGGAATGACGGATTAGAGCCACAATGCGATGATCTAGCTTTTAGGCTGGCCTTTGGTCTTTTAGGAAAAGCAACGTCAAAAACAAAACTATTAAGAGATTATCGGTTATTTCTTTTGCTTTTCCAGCAAGCGTAGCGCCCTTAAAGCGAAGCGCCTAAAAGCCGCAAAGCGGCGCCCTATCTTTTACCATGCACACATGGATTCCCGCCTACGCGGGAATGACGGTGTAAAGGCCACAAAATGACACCTATGTTTTACCCACAAGGCCGTAGGCCGTCCTGTAAGCGCAGCGCCCTTAAAAGCGCAGCGCCTAAAAGCCGTAAAGCGGCGCCTATCTCTTACTCAGGTCGCATGTGTGGGAACAGTAGTACGTCGCGTATTGAGGGCGAGTTGGTGAGTAGCATTACGAGGCGGTCGATGCCGATGCCTTGGCCTGCTGTGGGCGGTAGGCCGTATTCGAGTGCGCGGATGTAGTCGGCGTCAAAGTGCATGGCTTCTATGTCGCCGGCGTCTTTTTCGGCGACTTGGTCGGCAAAGCGTTGGGCTTGGTCTTCGGCGTCATTAAGCTCTGAGAATCCGTTGGCTATTTCGCGGCCGCCTACAAAAAACTCGAAGCGGTCGGTAACAAACGGGTTGGTGTCGCTGCGTCTTGCTAGTGGCGAGACTTCGGTTGGGTATTCGGTAATAAACGTGGGTTGAATCAGGCGGTGTTCAACGGTTTTTTCGAATATTTCGATTTGTATTTTACCCAAGCCATAGGTGTCTTTTAAGGGGATGCCTAGATCGTTGGCGACTTGCGTGGCGGCTTCGATGGTGTTGATGTTGTCGGCGGTTAGGTTGGGGTTGTAGTGCAATATAGAGTCAAATACCGATAAACGCGTAAACGGTTTTGCAAAATCGAAGGTGGCGGTCTCGGCATTTTCGCCTGTGCCTATTTGGTTTTCGATGAGGTTGGTTTTGAATACGTCGCTGGTGAGGTTGCGCAGCAGATCTTCGGTTAGATCCATTAAATCGGTGTAGGTGGCGTACGCTTGGTAGAATTCCAGCATGGTGAATTCGGGGTTATGGCGTGTGCTTAGGCCTTCGTTACGGAAGTTGCGGTTGATCTCGTATACGCGGTCAAACCCACCTACTACTAGCCTTTTTAGGTAAAGCTCGGGGGCAATACGTAGGTACATGTCCATGTCTAGGGCGTTGTGGTGTGTAATAAATGGGCGCGCGGTGGCACCCCCAGGGATGGCTTGCAACATGGGGGTTTCGACTTCTAAAAACGCTTTGTTGTTGAGGTAGTCGCGGATGTATTGCACAATTTTAGTACGCAGTATAAATGTCTCACGTACGTCGGGGTTGGCGATTAAGTCGACGTAGCGCTGGCGATAGCGCATTTCTTGGTCGGCTAGGCCGTGGAATTTATCGGGCAGTGGGCGCAGCGATTTGGTTAATAGCTGGTAGTTGTCGAGGCTAACGTATAAGTCGCCTTTGCCGCTTTTGTGCAGTGCGCCTTCTACGCCGACTATGTCGCCAAGGTCGAGGCTTTTGGCAAATTTACGGGCTTCTTTGGTCACGTATAACTGAATTTGACCCGATGTATCTTGCAGCACCATAAAGGCACCACGGTTGCGAATCACACGCCCTGCTACGCTAACCACGTGGCCGGCTTCTTCTAGGGCTTCTTTGGTTTGCTCGCCGTAGGTGTCTTGTAGGTTTTGCGCTTTGTTTTTAGGGGTGAAATTATTAGGGAAGGCTTGCCCTTGTTCACGCAGGGTATTCAGTTTCTGGCGGCGCTCGGCAATCAGTTTGTTTTCGTCTTCTTGCGGTGCGGCGCTTGGTTGGCTTGCGGGGGGTTGCTTGTTTGTCATAGTAGGCTCTGCTTGGGCGGCGCTTTGGCCGCACGGTTCAAAAGTAATAAAGGGTAAGGTTTAGAGACCAGCTTTGAGGCTGGCGACTATAAATTCGTCTAGTTTGCCATCGAGTACGGCTTGGCAATTACTGGTTTGTACATTGGTGCGCAAATCTTTGATGCGTTGGTCGTCGAGTACGTACGAGCGTATTTGACTGCCCCAACCGATGTCTGATTTGTTGTCTTCCATCTCTTGTTTTTCGGCGTTGCGTTTTTGTATTTCTTGCTCATAAACGCGGGCGCGAAGCATTTTCCACGCTTTGTCGCGGTTGGCATGCTGCGAGCGCTCACTTTGGCATTGCACAACTACGCCGCTTTCGGGGTGGGTTAACCGCACGGCCGAGTCGGTTTTGTTGACGTGCTGCCCGCCCGCGCCCGATGCACGGTAGGTGTCTTCGCGTACGTCGGCTTTGCTGATTTCTATTTCGATGTTGTCGTCGATTTCGGGCGAGACAAACACCGAGGCAAACGAGGTGTGCCTGCGGCTACCTGAATCGAATGGCGATTTACGCACAAGGCGATGCACGCCTGTTTCGGTGCGCAGCCAGCCAAAGGCGTATTCGCCCTCAAAGCGTATGGTGGCCGATTTAATGCCGGCTACGTCGCCGGGTGATGCTTCTTCTAATGTGGTTTTAAAGCCTTTGTCTTCGCCCCAGCGCAAAAACATGCGCAGCATCATTTCGGCCCAATCTTGGGCTTCTGTGCCGCCCGAACCCGATTGAATATCGAGGAAGGCGTTGTTGGCGTCCATTTCGCCGCTAAACATGCGTCTAAATTCGAGTACGGCAAGGTGGGCGTCTAGGCGTTCAGATTCGCTGATGATTTCGGCTAGGCTGTCTTCGTCGTTTTCTTCTACGGCCATGTCGATAAGCTCGCGGCAATCGTCTACGCCCTGCTCGAGTGTTTCGACTGTTTCGACAATTTGAGCCAGTGCGCTTTGCTCGGCACCCAACGCTTGTGCGCGCTCGGGTTTATCCCATACGTTTGGCTCGGCGAGTTCATGCTCGACTTCGGTTAGACGCTCTTTTTTGGCGTCGTAGTCAAAGATACCCCCTAAGCACATGGGTGCGCTCTTGGAGGTCGGATAATTTATTGGTTAACGGGGCGATTTCCATAGTAATAATTGTATCTAGGTTGCAGTTAGCGATAATTAAGCGCGCGATTGTAACGCAGCACGCGCGCGACATAAACTGTTGGTTTTATAGCATGGGCTTTGGCGGCATTATTTAGACATTACGCTTTAACGTTATATGTTCGCGTTATATGTTCCAGCTATGTACTCACGCTATGTATTCACTTTATACATTCGCTTTATGTAGTCACGTTATGCATAGCGGTGACATATAGGCACAATGGTGAAGCTAATGGTAAAGCTATGGCTGTTAGACTTTTTTATCTGCTTTGGCGGCTTCTTTTTCCGCTTCTTTCTCGGCCTTGGCTCTTTCGGCGCGCTTGCGGCGGACTTCTTTGGGGTCGCTAATAAGCGGGCGGTATATCTCTATGCGGTCGCCGGGCTGCATGATGTATTCGGCTGCGGGCTTTAAGCCTTTGGTGCCCAGTGCTTGGCCGAATAAACCCAGTTTGGCCGCGGCGATGTCTATTTCTGGGAAGTGTTTGGTGATTTGAGATTTCTCGACAGCGAGTATGGCGGTGGTGCCCGGCTCGACGAGTATCGAAACAATTTTTTGTTTGTCTGGGCGGGCGTAAGCCACTTCTACTGTGATGGGTTCTATGTCTGTCATGGTCATTTTTTGTCTTTTAGTTTTACTATGTGTTTTGTCTGTGACTGCTGCTTACATGTGCTATTTACACGTGCTATTTATGCGCTTTGTTTAGCTAGCATACACCGTGTCGGCACGCTCGCGCACGCTTTGCACTTGGTCGGCGGCAATTTGTTTAAGCACTTTGCCTGCGGCAAAACCAATCAGTTTGTTTTTAAATTCAAAGGCTAAACTGAATGTGACTTTGCAGGCAGTCTCATTAAGTGCTTCAAAACCCCAGTCTCCACTAAACGATTTAAACGGCCCGCTCACTAATTTAAGATGCATGTTGTGCGGCGGCGTTAAGGTGTTATGCGTGGTAAACGATTGCTTAAAGCCTGCGCGGGCAAGGTCTAGACGTGCCTCGACCCAGTTATCACCTTTGTTAAGCACGCTTGCGCCTTCGCAGCCGCTCATAAATTCGGGGTAGTGTTCGATATCATTCACCAGTGCGAACATTTGCTCGCATGAATACGGCACAATCGCCGATGTCACTATTTTTGACACAATAAAACCTTTTAAAATATGTTGTTATGCAGCGCGTGTTAAACGCTGCGTACTAGAGCCATTTGGCTATTTTTACCTATAAGTAGTTCACCTGTAAGTAATGATTACCTGTAAGTAGTGCTTGCTCACTGTTTAACCTGCTAATGGCTTTTATCTATTAACTCAATAACGCGTTATATAAGCCAACCACCAATACGATAGAGACCATAACGGGCGAAATATAGCGCAAGGCAAATAACCACATTTTCATGGCGGGAGTTTGCAGGTTACCTACCTCATGAGCAAGAGCAGGCCGCGCGAGTTTCCAACCAACAAATAGGGCCATTAATAAACCGCCAATGGGTAGCATAAGTTGTGATGTGGCAAAATCGAGAAAATCGAATATATTTTTGCCAAATAACCAGATAGGGGTAAAGTCACCTAATACGTTAAACGATAAAGCACACAATACGCCTACCGCCCAAACAGCCATACCCAATACTAAGCAAGCTTGCTTGCGGGTGAATTTTTTAGTCTCGATAAGCCACGCTACGCCCGGCTCGATAAGCGATACTGCCGAGCTCCACGCCGCTATCACCACCAAAACAAAAAACAGTGTGCCAAAAATCAGGCCACCCGGCATGGCACCAAAGGCAATGGGCAAACTCTGAAACAATAACCCTGGGCCACTACTGGGCGATGCGCCCTGCGCAAATACAATAGGGAAAATACACAAGCCTGCCACTAGCGCAATAAGGGTATCTAAAAAGCCAATGGTTAATACGGTTTGCCCAAGCTTGCCGTCTTTATGCATATACGCGCCGTAGGCCATAATCGCGCCCATACCCAAGCTTAAGGTAAAAAAGGCATGGCCTAGGGCAATTAAAATACTTTTACTTGTCAGCGCACTAAAGTTAAAACTAAACATAAAGCTAACGGCTTGCATAAACTCGCCTGTTACCATCGCGTAGCCCAGCATAATTAACATTACCACAAACAAAATAGGCATTAGCACACGTGCCACCATGCCTAGCCCTTTGGTGACGCCTGCGAGCAATACGCCCATAGTCATGAGCATAAAGACGGTATGCCAAAAAATAAGTGTGCCCGGGCTGGCTAGCATGTTCTCGAATATATTTTTGGCGTCTACAGCGGTGGCACCATTAAATGTGCCTATGGCCGTAAGGGCGACGTAATCGAGCGCCCAACCGGCAATCACGCTGTAAAAACACAGTATCATTAAGCCTGCTAATACGCCCATCCAGCCAATACTGACCCACGCTTTACTCACTTTAGATTCTGCCACCGCAGAGCGCATAGAATTAACAGGGCTTAACCTGCCACGTGCGCCCAGCAAGACCTCGGCAAGCATAATGGGTATGCCTAATCCAGCCACACATAATAAGTAAACCAGTACAAACGCCCCACCGCCGTTTTCACCTGTAATGTAGGGAAACTTCCAGATATTGCCCAAGCCCACCGCTGAGCCGGTTGCCGCTAAAATAAATATCCAACGATTTTGCCATTGCTCATGTACGGGTGCCTTGCTCATAGGGTAAACTCATGGGTTACATTTTTGTGGGTTAGCGGCGCATATTGATGGCTGGCATTCTAAACTAAGATAACTTAAACGGTTATTGTGCTTAGAAGCGGCTAACATTGGCGGCTAACATTGAACGCTATTGTAGCTTTTTTAAGACAATAAAATAAGGCGGCGATGGCAATACCCCTAGATATCACCTTTTGCATGTTATAAGTGCAGTAGGACACACCCTTAATTGATACGTATATTGTTACTATGAGTAAACCTAAAAAGAAAAAACAAACAGATAACACGATTGCGCTCAATAAACGTGCCCGCCACGAGTATTTTATCGAGCAAAAATTTGAAGCTGGCCTTGCATTAACAGGGTGGGAGGTTAAAGCCCTGCGCGCAAACCGAGGCCAATTAACCGAGAGTTACGTGGTAATACAAAACGGCGAGGCATGGCTACATGGCACGCAAATTACGCCGTTGCCGCAAGCCTGCACGCATTTTGTGACCGATCCACTGCGTTACCGCAAGCTTTTACTTAACCGTAAAGAGCTGAATAAATTAGTGGTGGCGCGCGATCAAAAAGGCTACACCATTGTGGCCACCGCCATGTATTGGAAAGGGCATTTGGTTAAGTGTGAAATTGCCGTTGCAAAAGGTAAGCAACTGCACGACAAACGCCAAACCGAAAAAGAACGCGAATGGAACATCCAAAAACAACGCTCGCTTTATAAGGCTTAAAACATAGGCTGCCATTTTATGGCTTGCAGGTAAAACACAAGACGCTACTGCGTAGCTTTTAGGATTAAACATAGGTCGCAGCTATGCTGCTTGTAGGCGGCTTCGCCTTTTAGGAAAAACAAAATCAAAAACAAAACTATTAAGAGGTTATTTCTTTTGCTTTTCCAGCAAACGCAGCACCCTAAAAACGAAGCGCCTAAAAGCCGCAAAGCGGCGTCCTATCTTTTACCTACAAGGCCGTAGGCCGTCCTGCAAGCGCAGCGTTCTTAAAGTAGCGAAGCACTGTTCTACAACTTGTAATGGTCAAGTTATAATGGTCAAGTACAATTCTGTCATTCTCGCGCACGCGGGAATCGATAGATGGTTTATAGCATGACAAAGCCTGGATAATTACACCATACAAGTCATACTCACTGGATTCCCGCCTACGCGGGAATGACGGTGTAAAATCATAACGCGAAATCTAACTTTTCCTGCAAGGCTTAGACTGCCCTGCAAGCGCAGCGTTCTTAAAGTAGCGAAGCACTGCTCTACAACTTGTAATGGTCAACTTGTAATGGTCAAGTACAACTCTGTCATTCTCGCGCACGCGGGAATCTACAGATGGTTTATAGCATGACAAAGCCTGGATAATTACACCATACAAGTCATACTCACTGGATTCCCGCCTACGCGGGAATGACGTTGTAAAACCACAATGCAAAATCTAACTTTTTCTGCAAGGCTTAGACTGCCCTGCAAGCGCAGCGTTCTCAAAGTAGCGAAGCACCGTTCTACAACTTGTAATGGTTGTAATGGTCAAGCTGTAATGGTCAAGTACAACTCCGTCATTCTCGCGCACGCGGGAATCTATAGAAGGTTTATAGCATGACAAAGCCTGGATAATTACACCATACAAGTCATACTCACTGGATTCCCGCCTACGCGGGAATGACGGTGTAAAATCATAACGCGAAATCTAACTTTTCCTGCAAGGCCGTCCCGCAAGCGCAGCGACCTTCAAGGCCTAAGGCCAAGCTAAGAATCTTAATAAGAGCCATAAAATGGCACCCTAAGTTTCTACATCATATTATTGCCCAGCTCTCGTTTATCATTAAACGAGGGAGCGTCGAGTGGGTAGTTTTTATATAACAGGTTCATCATTCGGGTTTCGGTTTTTTTGTGTTCTTTTTGACCCGATACATTGGCTTTTGCTACGTCGCTGTCTTTGTGTAAATATAACTCGGTAAATAATATTTTTTGTGTGTTGCTGTCACGCCATTGTGTGTAGCGCCATGTGCCGTCTGTCACGGATACGCCCATATATTTTTTGCCTCTTGAATGCAGGCTGTAGGCGGCGTCATCCCATTTTTTGTTGGGGTTGTCTATTAAAGGCAGTAGGCTTTTACCGTCTATAACGGGTTTAGCTAGGCCAGCGGCATCTAAAATAGTGGGGAATACATCGATGTTTTCGACTAAGGCGTTAGATACTTGATTGGTTTGACGGTTTTTGTAGCCTGTCTCGCGGCTAATAATAAGCGGAACGCGGGCGTCTAACTCCATGTTGGTGTGTTTGTTCCACGCGCCATATTCACCCAGTTTGTAACCGTGGTCGCTCATAAATACGACTAAGGTATTATCACGTAATTTTTGCTCTTCTAAGGCGGCCATCACTTTGCCTACTTGGGCATCTACGTAGCTCACGCTGGCATAATAACCTTGTATTAAGGTTCGGGTTAGGTCGTCATTAAGGTCGCCTTCTTTTGGGATGCCACCGTACGAGCGAAGTTCATTCCATTTTGTTAGGGCTAAGCCGTACATATTGCTTGGCTTTTCACGACTGGGTACATCAAAGGCTTTTTTGTTGTAAAGATCCCAGTATTTTTTGGGCGCATTAAACGGTAAATGCGGCTTACTAAAACCCACTACCATCATAAATTTATCGTTTTTAAGTTTACCTAACAGGTTAACGGCATCACGTGCAACACGACCATCTTTGTAGGTTAGGTCGTTAACATCTTCGGCTTCGTAGGCAAACTTTTTCTCTTTATTGCCAGGCACAACGTAGGTGTTGGGCTCTTTTTTAATGTGCGTTGTCCAGCTTTCTTGATCGTCTACCGTGCTATGGTAAACCTTGCCTAGGCTAATAGTTTTGTAGCCGTTAGCTTTAAATAATTGCGGTATGGTGGCGACATCAGGGTGCTTTAATCGTAGGCGCGCTTCGCGGCCTAAGCTGTAAATGCCTAATGTTTCTGGGCGCATGCCTGTCATGATGCTTACACGAGAAGGCGCACATAGCGCTTGCTGGCTGTAAGCATGATTAAAACGTATGCCTTCGCTGGCAAGTTTATCTATGTTAGGCGTTTGCACATGCTTGCTGCCGTAAGCGCCTAAATCGGCCCGTAGATCATCCACTAGAAAAACAAGTATATTGGGCGGTGTTTTTTCTGTTGTAGCTGCCACGCTGTTAACGCCAAATAGTGTGGCTGCACATAAGAATAAGGTGACATTCAATTTATTTATTATTGTCTTCATGATTTTCTCGTTAAAAAGTGTATTGCGCCGCTATAAACACCGAGCGTGGCTCGCCGACAAAATAGCGATAATTACCAAAGCCAAAATCGGCTCGCTCGGCGTAATCTGTATTTAAGGCGTTTATCACACGTGCATTAATAGTAAGTTGTGTATTAATAACATAGTGCGCCCGCAAGTTTAACAAATTATGGCCGTTGTAGCGCGCGGTGTTTTCTGGGTTTAAAAAGTAGCTGCCTTGTTTAACAAGATCAACTTCTAGGTTTGTTTTTTTGCCTTGCCACGCCAACTGCGCACTGCCTATTTTGCGCGGTGCCGTGTCTATATCATTATGAATAACTGGCGTACGGGCAATTAAAAAATCGTTTTTATAGGTATGCTTTGCGTAAGTGCCGTTGAGGCTAAACGACCACTGTGGGCTAAGAGGTATGCGGGTGCTAAATTCAATACCTTTATGTTGGGTTTGGCCGCCATTAATATTATTGCGATTGGCATCTTGAAAGAGCACTTCTTTTTTTAACAGGTTAAATAGCGTAGCCTGATACGTTATTTCTTTTCCGCCACGGATGCCCACCTCGTAAGTGGTGGCCTCTTCTGGGCGCAGATTGGTGGACGTTTGCCCTGCCTGTAATCGGAATAACTCGGTTGCCTGTGGTGCTCTAAAACCGTTAGCAATACGAGCGAACCATTGTGTTGTGCCTGCTGTTTGATAATTCAGCCCTAGCTGGGTAGATGCATAATCAAAGCTCAAGCGTGTATCGGATGGGCGCGTAAAGCGGCAGTTTTCTACATCGGGCTCGCAAGCGTTGCCATCGGATAAATGATTTGTATAATCAAAATCAACCGTATCAAAACGTACACCGCCATAAAGATTCAATGCTGTGCTCACTTGCCATTTAGCCCTGATAAAAGGCGATACCGTGAATGCATTCACGGTGTAATCATAGTGTGCGCCCTGCGGAATACTGGGTGAAAATGCGTTGGGCTGAAACTCATTCAGCTCGCCTTGGGTAATATCGATATCGCCCCCTATATTAAAGAGCACATTCCCTTTACTGAAGGCGTAATCAGTTTGCATACCAATACTTTTATGGCTGTTATTTTCTATGGCCTGCCAAGGTAAAAAATGCTGTAAAAATGCCATCGTGTTGTAGCGTAAATACGGCTTAATGGTAAGTTGAGTATTCTTTTTATTCTGCGTAATAATGCTATACGCCCGAATACTTTTGGCGTCGCGGTAGGCTTCGGGGTTGGGGTTTTGCCTTTTTAATATAGGGTCTGAAAAAGCATTTAACCCCTGCACAAAACCTGCGGTTTCTTGATTAAGGTTTGTGTAAGCCAGGTGATTTTTTACCGTAATAGATGGCCCCGCATAACGGTGCAGTATGTTTATTTTTTGCTGATCATACCCGCTGTTATCTTTGAAGCCGCCATCATGGGTTAGCTCGCCGTACGCTGCCATACTGTGGCCAAATGGAGTATGTCTGTTATGCGTATTGTGTGGGCTTGCCAGAGTAAACGCCGTGCGATAAAAATCATTAGGGCCGCCTTCTAGCATTAGTTCGGCTTTGGGTAAATCGCTAATATCAGGCGTAATAATATTGATCACGCCGTGTACCGCATTTGAGCCATACAAAGTACTGGCCGCACCGTTTAAAATATCGATGCGTTTTGCTTGTAAAGTATTGGCATCAAATAATTGATTCGCATTACAAAAAGCAGGCGCTCTGAGTGAAATGCCGTCTTGTGCCATAAAAAAAGCGCCGCAACCACCCGCTCCGGTTAGCACGGGTGAGCGGATTGCCGTCA
>CAKZUG010000099.1 GCA_937920545.1 uncultured Saccharophagus sp. | reverse complement strand
GATCTGCCGAACTTTGACATCAGGTATTTCGGTTAAGGCAACGGCTGTCGCCTTGAAAGAGTCGTCGTAAAAATTATATTGTTTTTTTCTGGGCATAAGCCACCTCCAAATGGAGGTGTGTGCAAAAGCGGGTTAGATTCCTATCGATATCGTTTTGCCAAACCATCATGCGAGATGATCAATCAAACTGGCCAAATCAGATAAGGGCATCTCATGAGGACACTGGATGTGGCATCGCCCTATGTGTATGGTGAGATTACTTGCGGCTGGTTGAACAGAAAGCGCATTGATTTTATCAAAGCGCGATGTTTTTTCGCCAAGAGACAGCAAACGCTTTTGGCTAAAATATTTTGGGTTAACATTGTGTTGCTTGCAAAACTCAGCTTGCGAAAGCCCAGACAGCTCAAACGATGCGAAAAGTTCAGGCCAATTGTATTTGCGGTAAGTGGTCATAATGCCTCCTAGTTAATGAAGGCTAGACTTTAATGGGTTGATTTGAGTTGTTAAAGAGTGTGGTTGGTTTGGCGCTTACGTTACTTTTATGTTAGATTTCGTTTTAACCTATATGTAAATCTTATCGCAATATAGAAAATACTCATATTCAGTGAAGTTAAACTCAAAGTCTTTTTTAAACATTGCATAATTTTGAGGAGTGATGTCAAAACTATGATTTCCAGTATGCTCATCAGAAAGACCTAAACCTTGCTTTATGTTTTCCCGAGTCATAGTTTTAAGGAGTGTTTCTTCTTCAACTAAGCTATCACCATCTTCGTCGGAACGACAAGTTTGGATATAAAAGTCACAACGTTTCATATCGTAAAGTGGTTCAATTAGCTCAACAAACAATCCCGATTCATTAATTTTTTTAATCGTGCTCTCATTTAAATCAAAACAACAGATATACATGTTGTAGTCCCAACCAAACCTAAGACCAAATTTTTCATTAATCTCTAGTCTGCACCACAGAAAACCTCGTAAAATCATCTTAGTTATAATTTTAAGATCATCTATTTCGAGTTTCTTGTCTTCAAAGATTTTAACATTCTTAAACTCCTCGCTAACTAACCACTGGTTATCCTTATCCGAAAGATAATCTTCTAGAAACCTAGACTCAAGGTCTACTACTCGAAGGTGCTTAATGTATTTGGACTGGAGGCACTCTATAACAGCATTTATATACTTTTCTTCAATTACAAAGTATTCCGATGCTGTAAACTCAATTCCATTAAATGTTTTCCCGACTTCTGACGGACACGTCCATTCATCAACTATGTAATGACCATCCGAATTTCTATTTTGTGGATCGTATTTTGTAATTCTGAAATTCAACATTGCAAATTTTACCGATGGTGGATTTGATGAAAGAAATCTAACGCCACTATTAACGGCAAATTGTAGTTGATTGGCTTTTTATTATAACAAGCATAAAAAACGAGCGACGGAAATAAAGTCAGGTATATAATTTTTTTATATTTTGACACGCGATACACCTTTGACAGTGCAAACCCGATAAATACAACAAACATTTAAGCTTTTGTGTACTGCAAAAAATACGACAAGAACAACCAAAACGTCCTGCAGCCTTACTTGAAATTAGTGACTAATTACCCTAAGAGTAAATTGCGGTTAATGAGCACAAACACTAATAAACCGCTAAGCAAATTTTTTGATGTCCTATTTTTTTTCGCCACAAATTAAAGCAACGGAAAAGCTGACGGCATGAGCGCCTTGTTAGCACTCTATTTTCTGACAATTACATCTGGCATTTTAAAGAATGAGCCATCACCTCTGCTGTGATGGAAGAATCCCCAACGCTTCTCAGGATCAAGGAGATCAACTTGACAAATGTGATGGTAATTAGGCTTAACTGTTGGAGAGAAAAGGTAATACCTCAATTCCTCGGTATTAATCTCTACAATAAGACCCGAAAAGTCGAGATCGTAACAACTCTCCAATATCTTATGCTTATCACATGGGAAATTATCTTTATAAATCTCATTATATCTAGGCTGAAAATACCTAATCAAAGCCGCCTCTGCTAGGCAGACCTGTTCGCGCTCAGAAAGATGATTGTTAGTAATACTTCGAAACCTATCCATATCTCGATAATCCGAAATCACATTTTCGGCCTTACCATCCATCGAATATATTATACGATATGGAGCGTATTCAAAAGTTAATATTTGAACTTCATACTCAGGAGATTCATATTGAGCCTGAGCCAATATTTTCTGTAGCGTTGAATGATTTTTAAGTCTATCGAATGCATTTCTTGTACCGTCGCCAAACGCTTGACCGATGTACAATACCTCGATATCTCTTAGTTCCGAATTTTCAAAATGCCACTTAAGGTCCATACTTACAATACTAGCTGGAAGATATCTAATTTTATTGCCAAGCTGATCTAGTGTTACAACTTCCCGATGTGGGTATTTCGAAAGTTTGACTTCAACAGCATTATCCAGCAATGGGAATTCGAATGAAAATTCCTTTTTTCTTACCTTCCCCTCGATTTGGTACATGACATGACCAGATAAATTTCCATTTTCGTATTTAAATGAATCTTTACAGTATGAAATTATTGGCAATTTCCCAATTGCATAAATATGACAATTGCCTGCAACCTCCTGTTCTTGCTCATCCATTGCGCCGCCGCTCATGAATTGACTAGCAGGGGTTATTATCCACCTAGCAGAATAAAGACTGACCGCAAATTCAGATAAATATTTCTTTTTAGCTTCTTCCATGGCTATTCTCTCATGTGAGATTGAGTGCTAACGCCACTATTAACGGCAAATTTTAGTTGGTTGGCTTTTTATGCTAACAAGCATAAAAAACGAGCGACGGAAATGACGTCTGGTATATAGTTTTGTTATATTTTGATACGCGATACACCTTTGACAGTGCAAACCCGATAAATACAACAAAAATTAAGCTTTAGTGTACTGCAAAAAATACGACAAGAACAACCAAAACGCCCTGCAACCTTGATGAAAAACATAGGAAAAACATAGGACATCCATATTTTATTTCACAAATACAATATCAAATTAAACATCAGAAATACATTGGTAATATAAATTTTTATAAGTGAGTTAAGCTTGGCTGTAAGAGAAAGTTGAGGTCACCCATAAATTCACTCTCAGGCAACATCAATCCAAAAGAACACACCACCTTGCCAGCACAAACCTTTGGAGGCAGGAGCCGACAAGCGCTTACAGGGATGTATTCACAGCGTGTTCGTGATGGCGAGGTGGTGTGTTCTGACGCAGACTGCAATGAGCCTATATTTTAAAAATCTAAAAAAAACATATTTTGCCAGCTTACTGGCTAGCGTTCCTATGCAGAGAGTAGGAACAAGTATTTTTTACTCAATATAATTTAAAAAATCAGCGCCCAAAAAAACGAGCGCTGTTTTATTACTGTCGAATACCTTCAACAGTTAGCATTAACTCTACTTCTTCTGTGGCAGGGCCAAGTACTTTGGTGAGGTCGTTGCCCCATTTTGCGGGTTTGATCGTGGCGCGGCCTTCGAAGCCTTGTCTGTGTCCGCCCCATGGATCACGTCCGCCGCCTATGTGTTCTACATCTATTGTGATGTCGTGGGTTTGGCCAAACAGTGTGAGTGCGCCTGTTAGCTCGGCGGTTTTATCCCCTGTTTTTTTATAGGCTTTACTTACAAATTTTGCTTTGGTGTATTTTTCGACATTAAGGTATTTTTCGTCGCGAATATGTTTATCGCGCTCGGCGTGGTTTGAATCAACGCTGGCCATGTCTAAGTCGACGGTAATACTGTTTGATGATGGGTTTTCTTCATCAAAAGTAAAGCTACCGCTAAAGTCATCGAAGTGGCCGTACAACCAACTGTAACCTAAATGTTTAATACGAAACTGTACAAAAGCATGTGCGCCTTTGGTATCTATTAAATAGGTCTCGGGTTTGGCTAGGGTGGGTTGCGCTAAACCAAAGCTGGCGGCGGCTAAAACAGTTAAACCTAATTTTTTAAACATTTTGGTGCTCCTCGTTAATAAATATTAATATGTTAATTAATGGTGCCCGAACATGCGTAGTAAAGTTTTGTCTTTGTCGATAAAGTGATGCTTAAGTGCCGCTAATGCATGCAGTACGGCCAAGCCAATAATCGCAAAGCCTGAATACTTATGCACGCTGCCTGCAATATCTTCTATATTGGCGCTGGATGAAATAATCGCAGGGATAGATACATCGCCAAAAATAATAAGTGGCTGGCCTTTTGCGGTTGTAATAAAATAGCCCGATGCAAACATCGACAACACAGCCGCGTAAAAGATCCATTGAATAATTTTTGATACGATTTTTTCGTATGGCTTATGTGTAGAGATTGCGCTGGGGTACACGTGGCTTAGCCGCCAAAGTAAACGCATTAACATTAAAGCAACCATAACCACCCCTATACTTTTATGCCAATGTGGCACAATTTGGTATAGCTCGCTGTAATAGTCTAGCCGCTCTATCCATAAGCCTGAAGCAAACATGCCTACTATGCCCATAGCCATGACCCAATGCAGTGAAATGGTCATAGCGCCAAAACGAGCAGCGGTGTTTTTTAATGGCATGGCGTTCTCTTAGTTAATAGGGTAAGTATTTCTTGCAAATAAACAGCTGCCTACTTATTACATGCCAATCACCTGCTCAATAATAAGCAGATAAATAATAAGCAAGCGTGTTTTAACGGTTAAACTTGCAAGCTTTTTTCAACCACTTCAAATACATCACTTGATAACTGAGGTTTAGCTTTAATACGCTCTAACGCTTTTTTCATTAATGCTTGGCGTTTTTCGTCGTATTTTTTCCAGCGCGTAAGCGGTGTCATTAGGCGTGATGCCACTTGGGGGTTTTGTGCGTCTAACGCGATAATTTGGTCGGCTAAAAAAGCGTAGCCAGCACCGGTTTTATCGTGAAAGTTTACGGGGTTACGCATAGTAAATCCGCCAATAAGCGCACGGAGTTTATTGGGGTTACGCATATCAAAGGCATCGTGTGCCATTAACGGCTTAATGGTTTTATCAACCGATGCCGCAGGTGCGCTGGCTTGCACGCCAAACCATAAATTGACTGCCAGGCTTTCGTCTTGCCACTCTGTATAAGCTTTAGCTAAGTACGTTGTTTGCTTGTCAGCTAGGCTGGGTTTTGTGCTATGTACCAGTGCCGTTAACGCGCTGAGTTTATCTGTCATGTTGGTGGCAGTATCAAATTGCGTGCAACACATTTCTATTGCTTCGTCTTTTCCTGTCTCGACTAAATACGACAACGCTTTATTTTTTAGCGCACGCTTTGCGATACTTTGCGCATCCACATTGTATGAGTCTGTTTGGTTGGCTTGCACACAGGCGAGTAACTCGGGGTATAGGCTGGTGGCAATTTTACGCATCACACGCTTACGGGCATGGTGAATAACATCAACATCGGTTACGGTGCATTGGTCACCTATTTCGCTCTCCGATGGTAGGGTTATCATCAGCGCGACCATCGCGGGGTCGAGTGTTTTATCGGTTAGCAGTGCTTTGAGTAAAGCCAAGTAAGTCGGGTCGACGTTGGGTACAGGGTTTTCGACAAGCGCGGCCATCACTTCTTTTATGACCAGCATGGCGTATTGCTGTGCGGCATCCCACTTAGAAAAACCGTCGGTTTCGTAGCGGATAATATTCGCTAAATCATCTTTAGTGTAGGCTAATTGTAAGTTAACCGGTGCCGAAAACTCGCGCAGTAAAACGGGGGCGGTTGCGCTGTTTAAACCAGTAAATACAAGCGTGGCTTCGTGCTGATCAAACTCGATAATCGCCTGTGTTTTTTCGCTATTAGTGTAACGCACTGGGGCGCTTTGGGTTTGTATAACCTGTGCGCCCTCTTCACTTAACAGTGAAATATTAAGCGGAATCACAAACGGTGCAGGCTTGTTGAGTTTTGTTTTTGGCAGTGTTTGCTTAAGGTGCACGGTGAGTGTTTTTTCACTGCTGTTGTAGTCGGTTTTTGCCGATACTTTTGGCGTGCCAGCTTGTTTATACCAATGCATAAACGGCGTGAAATCTCGGCCAGATGCATCGGCCATGGCGGCAACAAACTCTTTAATGGTTACCGCTTGCCCATCGTGGCGATCAAAATATAAATCGGAGCCTTTTCTGAACATGTCTTCGCCAATTAAAGTGCGAATCATGCGGACAATTTCTGCGCCTTTTTCGTAAATAGTTAACGTGTAAAAGTTTGATATTTCGATAAACGAATCGGGCTGCACTTGGTGTGATAAAGGCCCAGCATCTTCAGCAAATTGCATTGAGCGTAGCAGCGATACATCTTCTACACGCTTAACCGTGCGCGACCCCATATCGGCCGAAAATTCGGCATCCCTAAATACGGTAAAGCCTTCTTTTAAACTTAACTGGAACCAGTCGCGGCAGGTCACGCGGTTGCCCGACCAGTTATGAAAGTATTCGTGGGCGACAACGGCTTCGACACGCTGGTAGCCTGCATCGGTGGTAATTTCTGGGCTAGCTAAAACACATGATGTGTTAAATACATTTAAGCCTTTGTTTTCCATTGCACCCATGTTGAAATCGTCGACGGCCACAATCATGTAAATATCAAGGTCGTATTCGCGGCCGTAGGTTTTTTCATCCCATGTCATGGCATCTTTTAAGGCTTGCATGGCGTGGTCGCATTTTGTGGTGTCTTTGGCCTCGACAAAAATACGCAACAATACATTTTTACCCGATTGCGTCGTGAAAGTATCGTCTACTACGCTTAAGTCACCCGCCACTAGGGCAAATAAATACGCGGGTTTTTTAAAGGGGTCGTGCCATGTGACAAAGTGTCGGCTAGGCTCGCCCTCTACGTCGCCACTGGCTTGCTCGTTTCCGTTAGATAACAACACAGGGCAAGTTTTTTTATCGCCAATTACTTTAACTGTAAACACGCTCATGACATCGGGGCGATCGAGGTAATAGGTAATTTTACGAAAGCCTTCGGCCTCGCACTGCGTGCAATAAATAGTGCGTGATTTATATAACCCTTCTAACGAGGTGTTGTTAAGTGGGTTAATTTGTGTGACGCATTCAAAGGTGAACGTGTTAGGTACTGAATGCACCGTTAAGGTGGTATCGGTAACGGTGTAGTCTTTCTCGGTGAGTGTGTTGCCATCTATACTCACGCTTTGTAAGTCTAGATCTTGGCCGTGTAACACGAGCGGTGCTTGGGCATCTTGCGTGTTGCGCGTGATGGCTAATTTAGATGACACCAGCGTACGCTCTAAATGCAAATCAAATTCTAGGTACGTTTGTGCAATATAAAAGTCGGGCTCGGTGTAGTCGCTTAGGTAAATTGTTTTAGGTGCTTGGCTCATGTTATTTATCCGATGTCCATTTAATAGTTTCGTCTGTTTCGGGGGGTTCACTGCCGCAATCTGTTGGTTTAGGCGGTACAAAACCGGTGTGTTCTGTTTTGGGTAAATAGGCGTGTTCGTAGGTAATAATAGCCTGCATGCAGGTTTCTTTTTGCTCGCTTGTCAGCACTCTTCCATCGGGCCATTTGCCTATCTCGATAGCGGTTTTAAATTGAGAATAAATTGTGGGTGTGACTGCACTTAAGATTTCATCTTTGTTCATTTTTTTAATACCTGATTTAAATTTTTTCTGTATAAAAGACCAGCTGCTATTAAGCCCGCTATAAACCCACCTAGGTGTGCGCCGTTGGCAATACTGCCGGCAATAAATACATCCATAATGCCAAAGAGACCCAGCAGCATAAATACTAACATCATAATAACCATGCCTTTGCCCAAGGTATTCATGGGGGTAGGTTCGCATTTGTGCTGTACTATCAAAAAACCCATTAAGCCATACACTAAGCCCGACAAGCCACCAAAAGGCACCCCCGCCGACAGCACATATTGCACAAGGTTAGCCACAACCGAGATAAAAATAAATACCCCAATTGTTTTAACTAACCCCAAACTGTATTCAACACGCGCGCCAAGAATCCCCATCCATAAAGCATTAAAAATAATATGCAGCCAGCCAAAATGAATAAATGTAGGCGTAATTAATTGCCAGTATTTTTGCTGACCAATCGCAACATCGCTAGACAACCAAAGTAATTGATAAAAAAAACGGCTTTCCCAAAACAACATAGGGATAAACACCCCAATGACCCCTAGCGTCATAAATAATACGGTTAAGGGGACACGCTGAGGCTGGCGTAGAAAAAATTGTTGGTAGTACATAAATGCAGCATGATCTTGTTGCTGTTGCGTGGGGCCGTTGTGATGGTTTGCGTTGCTGGTGTTGGATTTGGCATTGCCGTTAGATTTGGTGTCGCTGTTGGATTTGACATTGCTATTGCTGTTCTCAC
>CAKZUG010000098.1 GCA_937920545.1 uncultured Saccharophagus sp. | reverse complement strand
ATTCCCTAAATGAGGGAAGAAAATGATTTTTCGGGCATGAGTACCACCAACATCCTGAGAATCAATCGCCCAACCATCATTCTCTAAGTAACTTTGAATAAACTCAATATTTCTATCACCAATACACAAATTGGTTAAACCTGATAAGACTTTAGCGCCACCAAACACTTTAATTTGTAGCCTGTTTTTCGCTCCGCCATGTTTTAACACAGAGTTGATTAAGTGCTCCATAGCCCAATTACCGTAACATAATTCAGGGTTTGAGAGAGAACGGCGATTAATTTTGGAATCTATTGCCTCCTTGGGTAACATAAAATGGTTCATGCCGCCCACACCTGAAACAGGGTCTCTCACACAAGCCGATATACAAGAACCCAAAACAGTCTCAATGGCCTCCGTATTTTTTGTTACATAACATTCACCAGGCTGTAATTTAACGATCGTCATTTTTTTAGCTTCATCATAAAAACGATAAACGTCTTGAAATTCATTAAGTGCTGGCTTAATGCACTCATGCTGCTGACTTACAATAGCATCAACCATGTTAAGACCTTTTTAAATATACAGTTCGACCAACAGATGAGAAATCAGTAGATAATTTATTTAATGTTTCAGAATGCCCTATAAATAAATACCCACTATTTGAAATGTTTTTAGCATAACGAGAAAAAAGCATTTCTTGAGTATTCTTATCGAAATAAATAACAACATTACGACAAAAAACAATATCAAATGTATTTTTGAATGGCCAAGTGTCAAGTAAATTCAACACTCTAAAACGAATCATATTTTTAACATTGGGGTCAATAGATACCGTTTCGTTTTCACCTTCGATAATATAACGCTTAAACTTAGAATCAACTCCCTGTATACGATCACAAGCATAAACGTTGGACTCCGCTTTTTTTATAACATCCGAATCTAAATCTGTCGCCAATATTTTTATATCCCACCCAGCTAGCGCAGGTATCTGTGTTAATAACATAGCGATAGAATAAGGTTCTTCACCCGTAGAGCAACCCGCCGACCAAATACGAATCTTTCGTGTGTGGGCATTTTTCTCTATTAACTCAGGTATAACGTGACTTTCAAGGTATGAAAAATGATGCATCTCTCGAAAAAAAGACGTCAAGTTAGTTGTAATGGCATTAATGAATTTTGTTTTTTCTTTATCCGTATGCGTTTTTAAGTATATGCAATATTGCGAGAAAGATGAAAATTCAAGCTCCCTTAACCTTTTATTTAAACGACCATAAATCATTGTTTTTTTGCTATTAGATAATGAAATACCCGTCCACTTTAAAGACAGCTCTTTAATTATTTTAAAATCATCATCACTTAGTTCAAAATCACGCTTAAACTGATCAAATCCTACCTTACTATCAAGCATAAAATTCACCGACACAAGAAATAAGCAAAATGAAATATTATTTAAAAATCTTCCCACTCATCATCGTTAGAAAAAGCAGACATGGAGTGATCGATATGACCACTATCAATATTCACTGGTGCAGTAGTATTTCTCTTATCTGAATTATCATTATTATCACTTGTCCCACGTTCAAAAACGTTATTAACGCCGGTAGGTAAAGCCGTGATTTCGCTACCATTGAGCGCATTAAGTGAGGCACTATAAGACTCGTCAATACTAAAGAAGGCAATCTCCTCAATGAGCATCGCGGCCTGCTCGGCCATTTCATTACCAGATAGAGATGCACGATGAACAAGCTCTGCATTTTTTTGCGTCATTTCATCCATATTCGATACAGATGCATTAACTTGCTCAATACCTGATGTTTGCTCTTTAGACGCACTGCTTATTTCGCTCATCATGCTACTCACAGCCTTCACTGACTCAACCAAATCGGCAAGCGTTTTACCCGATTGATTCACAAGCTTAGTACCGCTATCAACTTTTGAAACACTATTTTTAATCAGTGTTTTAATTTCTTTTGCTGCGGCAGCTGATCGCTGCGCTAAGTTTCGCACCTCACCCGCAACAACAGCAAAACCACGCCCCTGCTCACCGGCTCTAGCAGCCTCAACGGCAGCGTTCAATGCCAACAAATTGGTCTGAAAAGCAATTTCATCAATAACACCAATAATATCATTTATCTTTTTACTCGATTCATTTATACCTCGCATAGCCTCCACAACCTCAGAAACGACTCGGCCACCCTCAACGGCCTTCTCTTGGGCGCTTGACGATAACTCATTTGCTTTATTGGCATTTTCAGAACTTTGGCGAACAGTTGTTGTGATCTCTTCCATGCTTGTAGCTGTAACCTCCAGAGAGGAGGCTTGCTGGTCAGTTCGCGAGCTTAAGTCATTATTGCCCGCTGCAATTGATTGAGCTGAAGACGTAATATGTTTAGCCGACCCAGAAATCTTATGAATAACGCTTGTTAATTTTTCGATTGTATTATTTGTATTACTTTTCAACTCACTAAACGCACCTTTATAATCTCGAGTAATGCGCTCGGTTAATGTCCCGCGTGAAACAGCACCTAACACTCTTGCGATATCGTTCAAGGCCGTCTCTATCGTGCCGGATAAATTATTGAGGCCTTTAGTTAAGGTTAGATTCCCACCTGACTTACCCTCTAGAGGGAGCTGCATAGTGAAATCACCCTGCTCGGCAGCGCTGACCATTCTTTCTATATCGGTGGTCATTTGTACTTCTTGCGTAACATCTACAAATGATAAACTTACGCCATAAAAATCATCACCATTGAAAATAGCGGTGCAAGTCACATTAAAAAAACAATTATTTAACGACAATGAAATAACTTTTTTTCGCTGTAACTTTATCTCATTTAATAAAATATTAGGGATGTAATGTGATATCTCATTGCCTATTATCAAGTCACCACTCTTAACTCCAACTTCCTTACTATGTATTTTAAAAAAATTATTGGCACTTTTATTAACACTAACGACCACGCCTGACCTATCAAGAACTACAATGGCATTATCATTTACATCTAACGCTATATTAGCTAGGTTTTTTTCTTCCAAGCTATTCCTCAACACATTCAATTCATCTTCTTGCCCAGTAATATCTATCCATTGTATTTTTGTACCTAAAAATTTTCCATCAGAAAAAATCTTATTCATTACAAGCTGATAAACATAGCAGTCATGATAAAACTTTACCGTAAAGCACTTCGTGTCTTCATCTGATATTTTCTTTATCACGTCCTTATCATTAACTATGCTCTCTAATGAAATAGATTCGTAATTCTTATGGTCATTAAAGAATGGGAGCTTTTCAGCACAACGAGCATTAAAATGCTTAACTTTATTATTACGATCAAAAATGACAACTAATTCATCTGTGATGTCGCAATAGCTATCAAGAAAATCATGTTCGTCATCCAAAAGAAAAATCATAAATGTTTTTTTATCAACAAGGCTTAAGGGTAATAAAATGATATTAAGCTTACCTTTACCCGTGCAGCTGATTTTTTTCATTTCAGATAAGGCAACATCATGAAATGCAATGTCAGAAAAAACACTATCAAACGACAAACCAACAGATAAATCATCTACCTTCAGTTTAGCGGTATCACTGAATTCGAGTACAAATCCATCTTGATCAACTATGAAATAAGGGGTGTCTTTAATTGATTTTTCAAGACAAAGAAGATTGCTGATATGGGCTTTACTTGCACCCACAAAAATTTTTGTAAGATCCATAAAAAAACCTAAATAATAATGGGGGCTATTTAATATCTAACGAGCTAAGATCAGGTATAGATCCTTGGTTCAGCAGAGTATTAATCTCTAACAAAATGACCATTTTGTCATTAATATTCGCTAAACCTTTGATGCATGAAACTTCATCGGCATCCCCCATATCCGGAGCAGGCTTTAAATCAGCGGAATCAAGAGAAAAAACATCGCTCACAGCATCGACTATAATGCCAATTGTCCTATCTTTTTCAGCATTTTTAACCTTTAAAACAATAACAACAGTTACGGCTGTATATTCAACCTCACCTAAACCAAAGCAAGTCCTAAGGTCAATAACGGGAATAATTGTACCGCGTAGATTAATAACACCTTTCACGTGCTTAGGTGCATTAGGAATTGGCGTCGCGTTATCCCAACCTCGAATTTCTTGCACACATAAGATATCGACACCATATTCTTCTTGGGCAATAATAAAGGTCAAATACTGGTCAGATGCATTTTGCTCTCTAACGTGTTGATCTTCAGTGGTATCCGATAACGGTGGGGAGTTTGATTGAGACATAAATAAACCCTAATTCTTAATTTTATTGTAGACACTATGTTGTTAACTTGCTTTATTTGCTGACGACAAGAGAGAAATACCCTCAATATTTTTTTGTTTAGAAAAAAGAGAGACAATACTTTGAACATCTAAGATAAGAGCGACCATACCATCGCCTAAAATGGTGGCTCCTGACACACCCATAACCTGCTGATAGTTCTTCTCTAGGCTTTTTATCACAACCTGTTGCTGGGCGAGTAGCTCGTCAACAATGACACCCACTTTATGACCCGAATACTCTACAACGACCATCAGTGCACCATCGATACTTGTATTGTCAGATTGAATATTAAAGACTTCACCAAGAGAAAGGATAGGGACATATTCATCACGCAGTTTAAATACTCTTTTCCCCCCAGCCAGCAAACTCACATTATCGGCATCGCATTCCATAGACTCAACAATAGAAACCAAGGGGAAAATATAGATATTGTCGCCAACACGGATAAGTTGGCCATCTAAAATAGCTAGGGTTAATGGCAACCTAATAGTAATTGTTGAACCATAACCAAGCTTAGATTTAATATCGACAGAACCACTCAGGGCATGAATATTTTGCTTCACAACATCCATACCCACACCACGACCAGAAACATCAGTTACCGCTTTTGCCGTAGAAAACCCTGGCTGAAAAATCAGGTCGTATATATGCTCATCAGACATTGTTAGGGCTTGAGATTCTGTAATTAAACCTTTATCGATCGCTTTGCTTAACAATATATCTTTGTTCAGACCTTTGCCGTCATCTGTAATTTGAATAAAAACATGACCACCCTGATGAAAGGCATCCAGTGTAATGACACCCATTGGCGGCTTACCTGCTTTTACCCTCTCCTCTGGCATCTCTATACCATGATCAATTGCATTTCTAACTAGATGAACAAGCGGGTCGCCGATCTTTTCCATAACGGTTTTATCTAGTTCGGTACTTTCTCCATTGATGTTTAGCTCAATATTTTTATTCAGCTTTGCACTTAAATCTCGCACCAAACGAGGAAAGCGATTGAACGAAAAGCTAATAGGCAACATACGAATACGCATGACGCTCTCTTGTAATTCGCGGGTGTTTTGTTCAAGCTGAGATATCCCTTCACCAAAGCGAGGAACTTGCGCTGAATCAACAAGATCACTTAATTGGCTTAGCATCGATTGCGTAATAACTAGCTCACCAACCATATTAATAAGCTCATCAACTTTATCGATACCGACTCGAATAAAGGTGTTTTCAGATGAAGGCTTAGCCCCTTTCAGCTTTTTAGTTGGTGTTGACACCGCCTCAGCAGGTGCATCACTTTTTGCCACTTCTGGCTGAGCCATCGAATGAGGCTCTTCAGGTGAAGCTTTCGAGATTATTATGTCACTGTCGTCTTCAACCCACTCAAAAACTGACTTAATTTCATCGTAAGCGATATCACCGCTACACCTGATTTTCCATGAAAAATAGCAGGCTTCAGGATCTAGAAACTCGAAACTCGGCACCTCACTAACATCACATGTTATTTCGTAAATATCACTATCGCTTAAAGCTTTAAGGCTAGATAACAGTCTGATTCCGTCATTACCCGTTTGCAACATATCTCTAGAAGGGTGAAAAGTGATATCCCAACACTCACTCGAATCATTCGATTCAATATTTGACCCATCAACAATATGACTCGTTGCCTCTACTGAAGGTGAATCTCCCTCAAGAATAGCCTCAAACTGCTTTTGTAATGCAGAGGCATCCTCTGTTACCTCAAGCGAGTTGTCTTGAGCAAGCGATAAAAGGTGCTTTAAGCAATCAACTGATTGCAAAAATAAGTCCACATGATCTTTCGTTATTTTTCTTTGACCATCACGAATCTGATCCAAGAGTGTCTCTAAAACATGGGTAAAATCACTGATGACTTTAAAGTCAAACGTTGCACTCCCACCTTTGATGGAGTGGGCAGACCTAAAAATGGTATTAATGATATCGATATCAGCATGGCTAACATCAAGTTCCATCAAAGCCGACTCCATTAAGTCAAGCCCCTCAAGACTTTCCTCAAAAAAAACCTGGTGAAATTGCGAGAGATCAATAGACATAATAGGTTACAACACGCGCGCGACTGTTGACACCAATTTATCAGGCGTAAAAGGTTTAACGATCCAACCTGTAGCACCAGCGGCCTTACCTTGTGTTTTTTTATCAGCACTCGATTCTGTGGTTAACATTAATATAGGAGTAAATTTGAAAGAGGGCATACCGCGTAAATTTTTCACCAGTGTAATACCATCCATAACAGGCATGTTAACGTCGGTTAGCACAAGATCAATGCTTCCAACCTGAGAACAAATATCTAAGGCTTTTTTCCCATCTTCAGCTTCAATAGTAGAGTGTCCTGCCGATTTAAGTGCAAATGATACCATTTGACGCATTGACGCTGAATCGTCAACTACTAATACCTTAGCCATATATTAATCCCTAAATATTTGAAATTTTGTAGTTAATCCAGTATTTGAAATAGCTTGAGTAAAAGCGTCACTGCTGCCTTTTAGAATACAAGCTCTGTCCATTGACGCCATAAAAGTAACAAATGCATATAAAACCTGCACTCCGGCGGTATCTATACGCTCTAAGCCTCCGACAGTTATCTCAATATCACTGGTAGATTTATCATCAACAACTAAAGCGCTCAGGCTGGAGTAATGCTCCTGAATAGTGGCAACAGTCAATTGCTTGGGTAAGGCGAAAGAGATACAACTCATAAAATTAAACCCATTCACAGAACTATATATAATTGATTTACCTATACTAAAAAACAAGATAAACCACATCATAAGTTCACTATAGCTGAGTTATTTTTTGATGCATGAAACTTTCTATATTTTTAATATTCTACAATTGAATAAAAAAACCATGTTACATGTAGAGTAAACAAAACCTATTCTATAATCATCAACCAGAACAACAGATGACAAGAACCTTTCCAAAAAAAGACATTAACACGATTATTATTTCTATATAATATATTGCTTTTTAATTACGATAAAAATCTCATCACTACTGGAACCTATGCATATTCACACTATCATGTATATTAAACACACATTAACGTTTTTAAAAATACGCTAAAAAAACGTCGAACCAATAATTAGCACCTATAAAAAAATCATTCATATTAAGATATCATTTATTACGACAACACCATCTTTGATGAGAAACACAAACCATAAAAAAAGAAATATAAATACGATCAAGACATTAACTCTTACAACATTTTAACTGAGATAAAAATGATATTAGACATAAAAAAACAATTTATTTTCATCACTCTGACATCAATATCATTTATTATATTATGCTTCTTATTATACCCAGAAAACACAATATATATGAGCTGTATATGTATATTTTCAAGCAATCTATATATATTTTTATCTCAAAAAAAACAACACACAGAAAACGAAAAAAACAGTGATATAAGCAATGATCTCGTAAAAAAAATAACATCAATTAGGGCTGCTCTACACGACCATATCCTCCTTCCAAAAAACGAACTACGTGACATAGCAGAAAACATCAGAGAAACAGCAGAAAATAGCAGTCTATCTCTACATAACTCATTTAATAAACTTTCCACTAGTGCGATGGAAGAAAAAGAGCTACTAAACACAATACAAAACACACTTAATCCAAAAGTTGAAAGCGATATAGCGGATAACATATCGCTTGATAAGTTTGCCCATGAGGTGGGTGATATTTTAGAAAACTATATCTCTCTCTTTGTAGAAATAAGTGAAAAAAGTATTAAGGCAATGCATAAAATACAAGATATGACAGGTGAATTGGGCGGCATGTTCACCTTGATAGATCAAATACGCGGTTTAGCGGACCAAACAAACCTCCTAGCACTTAATGCTGCGATTGAGGCAGCACGAGCAGGTGAAGCAGGTCGAGGTTTTGCTGTTGTTGCAGACGAGGTAAGAAAACTATCTCAAGATTCAAGCAACTTAAATGATGAGATTAAAAACACTGCAGAATCGGCTCAAATTAAAGTAAAGGATGTTGAAAATGTTGTATCTAGTATTGCAAGTTTAGATATGAATATCGCAATCAACGCGAAAGGTCACCTAGAAGGTATGATTAAAGAGCTATCAAGAGTGAACAATCATGTAGGTAACTGCGTTGACCAAAGTACATCAATATCTAACGAAATAAACGCACAAATAATGGAATCACTTATAGCATTACAAAATGCAGATCGGATATCACAATACGCCGAAAACCTAAATGAAAATATTGAACTATTCCTTAACAACCTTGAAGAAACATTTAACGTTAATCTTTCCGAAAGCGCCTCCTCTATCGATATGATTGATGACCTGATTAACAACCTAAAGAACAATAAAGCTGAAATACAGGTGAGAATTACACAAGAAGACACTCACTCAATGGGTGATACAGAATTATTTTAAATACATAAACTTTTAAAAATCAAAGGTCGTACTTATGAAGTTTTTCATTAACTTTTCAATAACAAAGAAATTAATCGTATCTTTTATTGCTGTAGGTTTAATACCCGCTCTAGTCATTCTATTATTCTCAATATATGAAACTAAATTGAATATATCAAACCAAATATTCTCACAGCTTTCATCTATCAACCAAATCAAAAAAAATAGTATTGAGCGGTATTTTGAATTAACCAGAAAGCAAGCTCTAGAAATATCTCAATCGCCCACAGTGATTAACTCTGCAATTGGCCTTGCTAACGCTTTTTCTATATACACTAATCAACTCGCATTAAATGATACCGAATTAAACAATCAAAAAAAAACAGTTATTGATTTCTATGAAAACACCTTCTCACCTAAATTTAATGAATCGAATAAAGAGCCATTAAACACATCTCAGCTCTACAGTAGCCTAACAAAAAATCAACTAGCACTGCAGTATAGATATATAGCCAACAACCCCCATCCACTAGGAAGTAAACACCTTTTACTCAGTGCTAACGACAATACTGATTACTCTAGTATTCACAACAAGCTTCATAAGAAGCTAAAGGTATTTCTAGAGACTTATGGTTACTATGACATTTTTATTGTTGACGATAATACAGGCAATGTGATCTATTCAGTATATAAAGAAGCCGACTACGCAACATCATTAAAAACTGGCCCTTACAAAGATACAGGACTGGCAATAGCATTTAGAAAAAGCCAGCAAATAGGCCCACAACAAAAAACAGTATTAATCGACTTTTCTTCTTATTTACCCTCATATAATGCCCCCGCTAGCTTTATATCAACGCCCTTGATCAGCAATGGTAATACAATTGCTCATCTGATTATGCAAATGCCACTTGAAACCGTTAATAATATTATGCTTGATCGTGACGGAATGGGTAAAAGTGGAGAGTCGTATTTAGTTGGCCAAGATAGGCGCATGCGCTCAGACTCGTACCTTGAACCTAAAAGCCACAGTGTTTTAAACTCATTCAAAAACCCCGCTAGCGGATCAGTGAATACGCTTAGTGTCTCTCTTGCTTTAGAGGGCAAAAAAGGCACCCATATCACACAAGGCTACAGCAATATAGACGTCCTATCCTCCTATGATATTATTGACCTTCATGATTTCAGCATGGTTATTTTATCCGAAATGGATATGAGAGAGGCGTTCGAACCCATTTCTAATTTTATTATTAATACCACACTAGCGACCTTGATCTGTATGGTCATCATCACTATTATCGCGTTTTTTATTAGCCGTTTAATTTCCAGCCCGATAAATAAAGTGGCCAAAACAATTAGCCACGTTCAGCAAACCGGTGACTTCTCAAAGCGAACCAACTTTAACTCTAAGGATGAAATTGGTCAGATGTCGGCAGCGTTTGATGATTTTTTACATTCACTCGCCACCATGTTCCAAAGCGCCAATCAAACACTTGAAAAAGTATCGGATGGTGATTACACATCGAGCATAACAGGCTCTTATAAAGGCGAGATCAGCAACTTAACCAAAAACATCAACCAAACAATCAATCAAATCGACTTAAGTTATCAAGAGCAACAAAAACAACAGGTTCTAACGAATCAAGCATCTGAAGAAGCAACGATTGCGGCTAAAAATGCAAATGAATCAGCCGTTATGGCCAACAAAGTAAAACAGGCATTAGACGTCTCGGGTACCGCCATGGTAATGACAGATACTAAGGGCATAATTACCTATGGCAATAAAACATTTTTATCATTAATGCAATTAATTGAGCAAACAGTCAGCAAAAATAACCCGTCATTTAATGCCTCTGAAATGATAAGTAGTAATATCAATATACTCCACGATATTGATCTTCATATTACGTCAACGCATTCAGAAACTGTTTGCTTGGGCGATTTCACCTTACAACTTTCCTCCAACCCCATTATTGATAAAAGCGGCATAACTACTGGTATCGTTCTAGAGCTGATCAACAGAACGAACGAAGCGGCTATAGAAGAAGAAATAGCTCAAATGGTAAAGTCGGCCTCTATGGGTGACTTCTCCACTCAACTTAACTTAACAGATAAAGACGGCTTCTTCTTAAACTTAGCACGTGGCTTAAATAGCATGGGAGAAACAACACGTAACGCATTAACAGACATCCAAACATCAATTGAAGCGTTATCTCAAGGGGATTTACGCCAACGTATCAACAAACCCTACCAAGGGCTATATGGTCAACTACAAGATAACCTGAATAACTCAATGGATAAACTCGTCTCTATTATTAGTGAAGTCAGCACCAGCTCAAGCAATGTTCAAAAAAATGCACAAGACTTAGAATCTGGCATTCAAGATTTAAGCTCTCGCACCATTCAGCAAGCTGCCTCCTTAGAGGAAACGGCTGCCAGCATGACAGAAATTTCAACGACGATTAAATCGTCAGAACAAAACACACACATTGCGAATAAACTTTCTGATGATGCAAGAAATAAAGCGACTCAAGGTAATGATGTCGTTGGAAAATCAATTGAAGCCATGATAGCCATTGATGACGCCAGTAATAAAATTGCCGACATCACCACTGTTATTGATGAAATTGCCTTTCAAACTAATCTACTGGCGATTAATGCCGCAGTAGAGGCTGCACGGGCGGGCGAACAAGGTAGAGGTTTTGCGGTTGTCGCTACCGAAGTAAGAAAGCTTGCTCAGCGCTCGTCTGACGCAGCAAAAGAAATCAAACTCCTCATCAATGACAGCACCGAGCGCGTCAACCAAGGCTCTTCATTGGTGAATAAGTCAGGAGAAACTCTTCAAGATATTATTCACTCTGTTAGCGAGGTAAATGATACTGTTTTAGCGATCGCCGACGCCGCCAAAGAACAATCCATGGGCGTTAACCAGGTGAGTATCGCCGTGAATGAAATGGATGAGATGACCCAACAAAACGCCTCGCTTGTTGATAAAGCCAATGCGGCTAGTAAAAACATGTCGCAGCAGGCAAAACAAATGAATAAAGCTGTTATGTTCTTTAAAATATAAAGGAGAAGAATATGCAAGTTACCCATAAAGACAAGACAGAATTGACCATCACACTTAACGAAACGTTCGACTACAAATGTGTACGTCAGTTTCGCGAAAGTTACGAGCAAGCCGACAAACAGCTATGTAAGATTATCAATATTAGCTTCACAAATACAAAATACATGGATAGCTCGGCGCTGGGCATGCTACTTAACCTAGATAAGACGGCTAATGTAATCGGTGCGAAGGTAATATTAATTAACACCGATGAAAAAATTCAAAAGATTTTGCGCATTGCGCGCTTTGAAAAAAAATTCACCATACAATAAGAATAGATATGAAATTACTCATTGTTGATGACCAAAGCTACAATCGCGACCTTCTTCGGTTTATTATGGAAGACGAAGGCCACGAATGCATCGATGCAGAAGATGGTGTTCAGGCACTATCACAGCTAGAGCACCACCAAGATATTGATGTAGTACTAATGGATGTCAATATGCCGAATATGGATGGCATTGAGGCAACTCGCCGGATTACGGCTAAAGATAAGGCACAGCGTGTCGCCATTATCTTCATTACAGCGTTAGATGACGACAGTGTACTTTCTCGATGCTTGAATGCAGGTGGTGACGATTTCATACCAAAACCCATCAATGAATCGATACTTATTGCAAAAGTTAACGCCAACTACCGCTCAATCAACAACCAAAAAAAGCTAGCTGAAGCTAACAAAAAACTGGATGAATTTAACTCTCAAGTTAAAAATGACCATGATATTGTTGAAAGCGTTTTTGAAAATATAAAGTCTTTGGCACCAACACGGATAGAAAATATAAAAACGTACACGTCACCTATGTCTATGTTTAACGGCGATATCATCTTATCTTGCGCTTCTCCTTCTGGCGGGGCTTACTTTTTGCTTGGCGACTTTACTGGGCACGGTTTGCCTGCTGCGATTGGATCGCTACCGGTCATGAGTATTTTTTATAACAGCGCTAAGCGGCAATGCAGCATCTCAGAAATAGCACAAGAAATAAATAACCAGCTACACAAAGTCTTACCTACAGGCTTATTTTTGTGCGCCACTATTGGCTATATCAATAAAAATGGTGATCAGGTTAGCCTCTGGTCTGGTGGCATGAATGACGCTGTCTTATTTAACAAGTCTGACCTTTCAATTAAACTCATTGAAGGGGAGCATATGCCGCTGGGCATTCACGAGAAAGGTGAGTTCAATAATAGTATTCAGGTGTACACGGTTAATAAAAATAATATTCTTTATTTTTATAGCGATGGTATTAACGAAGCCCAAAACGATAAGTTAGATTTATTTGGTGATGAAAGAGTATATGACATCATTAGAAATCAATATCAAAATAGCTCTTACTGCCCAACTAAAAAAATAGTTAGCGAGGTAGAGGTATTTTCAGGTACCAGCGAGCAACGTGACGACATTAGTATTCTTGAGGTGAGCTGCCTCCCTTGCATACACAGAAACATCACTAACAATGATGTTCTTTCCCCCGAGAAGGTAACCTACAAGGTCGATTGCTTTCCATGGTCGTTAGATATTGCAATATGCAAAGACGATTTAAAATCAATTGACGTTATTAATCAAGTTTCTGAATTTCTAGGTACCATTCCACAAGTAGAGCGCCATAAAGATAAGCTATTTACCATCATAAGCGAGCTATATAATAATGCTTTAGAACATGGCGTTCTTGGGCTTTCATCTGATATAAAAGATTCACCGCAAGGTTTTGAGAAATATTATGAATTAAGAGATCAAAAACTCGATGAGATTACCGATGAATTCATTAACATAAAGCTAGAATATATAAAATCTAAGCATAATTTCATTAAAATCCAAGTAATTGATTCCGGGGCAGGCTTTCTCACAAAAGACACATCACATTCATCCGAGGAATCATCACTTACTCATGGTCGTGGCATATCACTTATAAAAGAGCTCAGTTCAAGCCTAGAGTATATTAATGATGGTAGGCACGCGATTGCATGCTACCAATTTGATGTTTAAAATCTACGCGCGACCTGCCTTTACTCTGCTATATTATACTTACACATATAGTCGTTTTATTGACACAACGCCCTATGCTTAAATTGAAAACCGACAAATATCAAAAAATACGATTAAAAGCATTAGCGTGGTCAGAGACATCTGCACTCGTTTTTTCTATCATTGTTTTTTTTGCGCTCGACATGGGTTATGTACATATTAGCTTAACAACGCTAGTATTTTACGCTATTGCTTTTTGGATTATTAACTTAGGGATTTTATATATCATAGTGAGCGGTAAAAATCGCTCATTTGAAGACCCATCACTGACCCTCCCTCAAATGTACTGGTCAACATTTAATACCTGCTTAGCCATTGCATTCATTTCGAACTTTGATAGTATTTTTTACCTCTTGTTAATGTTAAGCACAGCATTTGGAACACTCAAAGTATCTAAAAATGGATTTATATTATTTTGTTTTTTTCAATCTCTATTGTTATTTTTGGCCTTACTTTTTAAAAACTTTTATTACGGTGAAAGCCACCCCTTCCATGTTATTCTAGGTTGGGTAGTTTTTAGCTTCTGCTCTATTGTTCTTGCGTCATTATGTGTATCGATTTTAAGATTGCGTACAAAGCTAAAATCACATAACGATGATTTAAAAAAAGCACTCAAGGTTAAAACAGAATTCTTAGCTGTAATGAGTCATGAGATCCGTACGCCAATGAACGGGGTAATCGGCATGCTCGATTTAGCACGCGACCAAGAAGATAACCCAGAAAAAAAATACAACCTACAAATTGCCTATGATAGCTCTCAAGAACTGTTAAACGTGATTAATAACATATTAGACTTCACAAAACTTGAAAGTAACCAAACGCAGCTAGAGAGCCAAACAATTAACCTTGCAGTCATATTACATGACTTATTTTTTATATTTTCACGATCGGCAAAAAACAAAGACCTACACTTAGAATGCAAGATAAATGACAACCTACCCAAAAAAATAAAAGGAGACGCTTTTAAAATAAAACAAATTATTAATAATCTATTAAACAACGCAATTAAATTTACACATTCCGGCACTATTCAGATTACAGCAAAAAAAGAAACAAACACAAACAACATCATAATAAGTGTGATAGATACTGGCATTGGTATAGAGAAAGACAAGCAAGCCGTTATTTTTGAACCCTTCACTCAAGCCGACTCATCAACCACCCGTTTATATGGTGGCACAGGGCTAGGACTGTCTATTGCAAATGAGCTCTCACTCATGATGGGGGATGGTATCAAACTATCGTCAAACACACCCGAAGGGAGTATTTTCAGCTTTAACATTCTTTATTAGTAATATCCTATGGCTACCACGGCAAGCTTTTCAACGTAATAACGACCGACTGTCTTCTGACTTCAGCAAACCTTTCTCATTCAATTTTACGAAAATAAGCGGATTATCTAGGGAACCTCTGATTAACCTCGTCGCGATTCACACATGTAATAGCGCCCTTTAAAACTGATGATATTTTATAATCGATTTGTCGTGACAGTGAATTTATTCAATGGCTCACTGTCAAATTAACGCGATCGAAAATATTACCTATTATTTTTGTATACGCAATACACCATGCTTATCAATAGCATGATCATAATGATAAAAATAATAAATGAGAAGCATCATGAAAACCACAAAAACTATAATATGCACCTGTACCGCCCTTGCGTTAGCCATTAGCGCATCTGTTCATGCAACACGTAACGATAATTGCTCTGGCACACCAACCAACCCCCAAGGCGGAGACTCAAGAGACCTAGAAAGCGCGCTACAGCATGCCACCAACACGGGCAGGCCATTAAGGTTATCCGGGACTTACAGACTCAGCAGGCCCGTTATGGTTTTTATCCGTAATGACCTCAATATTGACGCAAGCAGTGCCACCTTTATTGCAACACGCTCGCTTGATGGCGATATGATCAGCATAGATGCAAACACACGACTAGGAACAACCTGCGGCCCACGCCAAGTAGTGGATATTGAATGGGATGGCGGAAATTTTGACATGTCTGATGCACGCGTTTCGACCGTGGTCCCTATTGCTAGCTTAACCCCCTCTGCAAATCAAGGCGTCTCTAGCACCGCCGACGCTTTATCCGTTAGAGGCACACCCAATAGCGGGTCAACACTCTCATCAGTCAGTAACGTTAATATTTCCAATGCTACCTTTAACGGTACTGACTCTAATACTGCACCGTATTTTGAAGCGGGTGGGGATAGCGCTATTTTTGTAAACGGTGTGTTATCTGCCGATATTAACAACAACACTTTTGCAGGCATTCGTGATGCGGCTATATATTTATCTACTGATTCAGACGGCGTGAATGGTGATAATTACAGGGCGTCAGGCAACACTATTAGGCGTGCTTACGATGGCATTACTGTCAAACGCGGGGCCGATAACATTGTCATCACAGGCAACACTCTCAATGATGTGGTTGTCGGCATTAGCACTAAAAACGTGATCGATGGTGTGATACACAGTAATGTTCGTATCCGCAACAACACGATTACTACTACTTCACGTGGGATGTTAATTGAACACGGCAATAACGTAGACATCGAAAATAACACAATAAACAATTTAGGCGCTGCAAATGGGGGAAGTAATAGCCCAAGTAACGCTAGCGCACGCGGCATTTATGATGGCATTGCACTAGAAGGCACATCCAATGTACGTATAACCGGCAACACTATTGCTGGCGTCACAAGTACGAGCCGTCAAAATAATACAACCACATGGGGTATCGTGCGCGGAGCCTTTGAAAACCGCAGAGAAACAACCGAATTCTCTCAAAGAGATAACACTTTTAGACGACTAGATAGAAACAACACCACGCGTTAACAGCTACGTTGAGCCAAATAAAAGGGCGCTATAAGCGCCCTTTTATTAAAGACAATCTAATGCATCTAACGCCATATGAATAATTAATCCAACCCCTATCCAGCGTATATTCTTTACAAAGCACAACCCAGCATACAACCCAATAAACCAAGGCTGATGTAAAGGGTGAAAACCAATGCTGCATCGGTTAGGGTCGTAAATAGGGGTAGCTAAAAGGTGATCAAGATCAACAAGCATGGTTAACATCATGACGATAAAAGCCGTTAACCATGCGCGTTTTAAGCATACAATAGCAACAAGAAGTGGCACCAAAGCATGCAAGAAAATATGAAGCATTGAAAAAAAATCCAACAGATTGCGAAACAGACTCTAACTTAATTTTACATTTATCTAAACATTTATCATGAAAGCTTAAGTAGAGACTTACACGCGCCTTTACTCAAAACGCGCTTATTGCATAGATTATTTGATAATACGGTATTCAGCTGAACGAGCATGCGCCTCTAGCGATTCACTGCGGCCCAGCACTGATGCAATCTCGCCCAACTCCGAAGCGCCGCGCTTAGAGCAACGAATAATTGAACTACGTTTGACGTAATCATACACACCTAAAGGAGAAGAGAAGCGTGCCGTACCCGCCGTGGGCAATACATGATTAGGGCCTGCGCAGTAATCACCTAATGCTTCAGAAGTATAAGGCCCAATAAAAATTGCGCCAGCATGGCGAATATTATCAAGCAGTGCATCAGGGTCTTCAACAGATAACTCTAAATGCTCTGGTGCAATCTGATTGGATAGCGCCACGGCTTCATCAAGATCACCCGTTACAATAATTGCGCCCCGCTCCTTAAGTGACACAGCCGCAATATCTTTTCTCTCGATATCGCTTAATAATGTGCTTAAACTATTTTGAACCGCATTGGCGTATTTTTTGTTATGCGTTAACAAAATCGCCTGTGCATTTTCATCGTGCTCGGCTTGCGACAGTAAATCCATTGCCACCCAATCTGGGTTTGTGGTGCCATCAGCAATCACCAGTATTTCTGAAGGGCCTGCAATCATATCGATATCGACCACACCAAACACTTCGCGCTTGGCGGTTGCCACATAAATATTACCTGGGCCAACAATTTTATCGACTTTAGGGATGGTCTCGGTGCCATAGGCCAATGCCGCTACGGCTTGCGCACCACCAATAGTGAAGACTTTATCGATACCGGCAATAGCAGCGGCAGCCAATACAATATCACTGACTTCGCCGTTGGGCGTAGGTGTTACCATGACCACTTCGGGCACGCCCGCCACTTTAGCTGGAATAGACGCCATCAGTACCGATGAAGGATACATCGCTTTTCCGCCTGGTACATATAAACCCACGCGATCAAGCGGCGTGACTTTCTGGCCAAGCACGGTGCCGTTTGGCTCAATAAATTGCCATGAATCTTGTTTTTGATGCTCATGATAAACACGAATACGCTCTGCGGCAGTTTGTAATGCCTCGCGCTGGGCAGAGTCGATACGCTCAAGTGCTTGCTCAAGCGCATCGCGCTCAATAATCAACTCGCTGGCATGGGTAATATTTTGATGATCAAACTGATTGGTATAATGTATCAGTGCGCTGTCGCCATTCGATTTTACTTCTTTAAGTATGGCTTTGACGGCGGTTTGCACGTCGTCGTTTACGCTATCATTCCAACTTAAAAGCGCATCAAGTTGAGCCTTAAAATTACTGTCTGATGTAGATAAACGTTTGATCATCTTTTGACTACCTTATAACGTTAAATGGGTATTACTGAGCGGTAATAGCAGACTTAGCTGCACTGACTAGCGCTTCTATTTGCTGGTGCTTCATTTTCATAGATGCTTTATTCACAATGAGTCTTGAGCTGATATCGGCTATAAAATCACGCTGCTCTAGGCCGTTCGCTTTAAGCGTATTGCCAGTATCGACAATATCGACGATTTCATCGGCTAAGTGCAAAATAGGAGCAAGCTCCATGGCACCGTATAATTTAATAATATCGACTTGGCGACCTTGCTCGGCGTAAAAACGCTTTGCCACGTTAACGTACTTGGTGGCCACACGAATGCGGCCCGGTTTCAAGGTTTCGCCTTTAATACCTGCGGTCATTAATTTACATTTCGCAATGCCCAAGTCAAGCGGCTCGTAAAAATGCTCGGCACCGTACTCAAGCATCATATCTTTACCCGAAATGCCCACATCGGCGGCACCGTATTGCACATAGGTAGGCACATCACTGCCGCGTAGCAGGAGTAAGCGCACACCTTTGGCGGTGGTCTCAAAGGTTAACTTGCGGCTTTTGCTCATATCCTCAAGGGGCTCTATACCCGCTGCGGCCAAAAGTGGCAAAGTCTCTTTCAATATACGCCCTTTAGTTAGGGCAATGGTCAAAGTCGAACTTGCGTCGCTCATAATGTGTTCCGTAATATAAAACGTTTACTTGCCTGTGACTCGGGTAATGCTCACACCCAATGCCTGAAATTTTTCTTCTATACATTCATAACCGCGATCAATATGGTAAATGCGATCAATTAACGTATCGCCCTTAGCCACCATACCGGCAATCACTAAGCTGGCCGAGGCGCGTAAATCGGAGGCCATCACTGGTGCTGCATTTAACTCTTCCACCCCAGTGGTAAAAGCGGTATTACCCTCAAGCTTAATATTTGCGCCCATACGGTTTAACTCATGGGTTTGCACTAAGCGGTTTTCAAAAATAGTCTCAACGACCGTCGATGAACCTTCGGCCACTGCGTTCATGGCAGTAAATTGCGCCTGCATATCGGTAGGAAAAGCCGGGTACGGTGCCGTTTTAAAGCTGACTGCCTTGGGGCGCTTACCGTGCATATCCAACGAAATAGTCGTGCCATTAACGGTAATATCGGCACCCGCCTCTTCAAGCTTAATAAGTACAGCTTCTAAAATATCGGCACGGGTATCGCGCAAAACAACGTTACCCCGCGTAGCAGCAGCGGCCGTTAAATAGGTGCCTGTTTCGATTCGGTCTGGCATAACGTGGTGCGTGCAGCCTGTTAACGCCTCAACACCTTCAATTTCAATACGATCAGTGCCTGCGCCAGTGATTTTAGCGCCCATACCAATAAGGTAATCGGCTAAATCCACAATCTCTGGCTCGCGCGCCGCGTTTTCTAAAATAGTGGTGCCTTTAGCCAATGTGGCAGCCATTAATAAGTTTTCTGTCCCGCCAACCGTGACCACATCCATCAGGTAGCGCACACCTTTTAAACCTTCTGGCGCACGAGCACGGATATAACCATCTTCTACGGTAATTGTGGCACCCATGGCTTCTAGGCCACGCAGGTGGATATCAACAGGGCGGCTACCAATCGCACAACCACCGGGGAAAGACACATCGGCTTGTTTAAACCGAGCCAGTAGCGGCCCCAAAACTAAAATAGAGGCACGCATAGTTTTCACTAAATCGTAGGGTGCTTCAGTTTCGATAGGACCTTGGGCGTTGATTTCGACGTGCATTTTCTCATCGACGGTAATACCCACACCCATACAGCGTAATAACGCTAACATGGTTGTGATGTCATTAAGATGCGGTAAATTACAGATAGTGGTTGGCGTTGTTGCCAATAAAGTAGCAGCAAGTATGGGTAAACCGGAGTTTTTAGAACCCGATATACGAATCTCACCAGAAACTGTCGAGCCACCTTGAATAAGGAGTTTGTCCATAAATATGTTCGTTTATGTGTAAGTAGAATGATCGATTATATTAAAGCGCGCAGCTTATGCTTTGGCGGCCCATTGCGCATCGGTATAGGTTTTCATGTGTACGGCGTGAATCGCACCGCTCGCAATAACATCATTCAAACATGCATAAACACGCTGTTGCCTTTTTACTGGGTTAAGGCCGTCAAATTCATTGCTTACAACAACAAGGTGAGCGTGATTGCCCTCAAGGTGCACATCGATATGCGATGTTGCAATAGAATCGGTTAAAAGCTTTTTGATATCGTCGGCTTGCATGGTGCTTCTCTCTTAATAAAAAAAGTGCGCAATGCGCACTTTACAGATTTGTTTAAAACATTACGGCTAGACATTATCGCTACGGGCTAGTGGGGCATATACCCCTACAATGTTACTTACAATGCCATTTACAATAAACCTAGCGTTAATCGTTATTCGGCTGATTTCCAGCTTGCAATAACAGCATCTATGTCGCCTTTTTTCTCTGACGCCAATTGCGCAAACTGACCTTGTGATGTGTCACGTAAGTTTACACCTTCGTACACCACATTAATAATCTGCCAGCGAGCACCTGGTCGTTTACCCATAAAGTAGACTACTTTTTCAGGCACGCCCGTGGTGGTAATTTCTTGCACAACAACAAAACCACCCGCATCAGGTACGGGCTTGGTTGGTGGTAAGACTTTCACGTCTAGGTCTGCATAGTTGGCCATGCCTTTTCCATAAGTGACAATCATGCTGCGGGCAAAAACGGTTTGGAATTTCTCGCGCTGTTCAGGCGTCGCTTTACTCCAATACGCACCCATCACTTTTTTAGCAATGTAATCAAGATTAAGCGATGGCGTAACAATGTTTTCTATTTCATCATAAAACGCAGTAGGTTCAGTTTGAAGTTGATCTTTATTCGTTTTCAAAAAGGTTAAAATATTCTTGGCGAGATCATCAATCACCGCATGCGGTGTACGAGCATCTACGGGTGCTTCTTGTTCGGTTTGAGCAACCGCCGCATTAGACACCACTAGACCCATAACGAATGTAACGGTCATGATGTATCCCGCTACTAATTTAAATAATTTCATAATCTAGCCCTTTTATACCTTTTATTATCAAACATGTTAGCGGCGGCATTATGCCGTGTTAAGCATAAACCTACCATTAAATATCTTATATTCTTTACTTTATCTGTGAACAAATACAAGCCAAATACAAGTCAAATACAAGAAAATTGAATACCTACTGACATTAGGTACGCATAAGGCTACCATGGCGTCCTTAATTTATGCTGAAGCAATCGACATTATTACAGCACTGCTGATCAAATAACAGGGTATTTATGACAGATTTCATTCCACTCATTGCGCTTGCCGCTATTGCTATTCTTGTTGGCTTTGTTGGCCTAGTTTGGAGCGCCGACCGTTTTGTCGCAGGCAGTGCGGCATTAGCTAACTCATTTGGTATTAGCGCACTTATTATAGGCTTAACCATTGTCTCGTTTGGTACGTCGGCACCTGAGATTATGGTGTCACTCAACGCGTCATTTATTCAAGCGGGCGACCTTGCAATTGGCAATGCGATTGGGTCCAATATTGCCAATATCGCACTGGTACTGGCCATCACACTGCTTATTTCAAATATACCCGTGCAAAAACATTTATTGCAGCATGAATTCCCCATATTACTCTTTGTTACGCTGCTTAGCGGTGTCTTTTTGTTTGATGGTCAGCTCACGCCAATAGAAGGCTGGATACTGCTTATATTACTGCCCTGCGTATTGATCTTTCTCATTAAAATCAAAAAACGCAGTATCACCCCTAAAGAATTAGAACAAGAAACAGAAGACATCCCCGAGATGTCGCGTAAGCATGCCATTATCTGGTTTGTTATCGGCTTAATTGCCCTCATGATAAGCTCGAAAATTTTAGTCTGGGGCGCCGAGACCACAGCCGTATACTTTAACGTTAGCCCGCTTATCATTGGTTTAACAGTCATAGCCATCGGCACAAGCCTTCCTGAGCTTGCCGCATCCGTTGCGAGTGCTTTAAAGGGCCATCACGATATTGCCTTAGGCAACATTATAGGCTCGAATATTTTTAACCTGCTGGCGGTGATGTCGTTACCCGGCATTATCTTCCCGCCCACTATGGGCCCAGAGGTATTTAACCGCGATTTTATTACCATGCTGGCCGTCACTCTTATTGTGGGTGGCGCTGTATTTTTTGCGCTTAAGTCAAAAAATACGCCACCAAAATTAGGGAAAGCCACTGGCCTGATTTTACTTGCGAGCTATATTAGCTATTATATTTACCTATTTACTCAGAGTTAATGAAAGACACCATGTCGCACACCCCATCAGACGCTCACATTATGCGCAAGCAAGCCCATGATTTTGCACAAAGCGCACAACAGACTTTTGCCCATACAGCCAAAGCCCTGACGCGTATTGCAAGCCACATTAACGATGACTTTAACCGTGCTTGCGAGATATTATTAAGCTGTAAAGGCCGTGTTGTGGTGATTGGGATGGGAAAATCAGGGCATATCGCCAAAAAAATTGCAGCCACCCTTGCCAGTACTGGCACCCCCGCTTTTTTTGTTCACCCCGGTGAGGCGAGCCACGGTGATTTAGGCATGATAACCCAATACGATGCTGTGCTAGCGCTTTCTAACTCGGGTAACTCACCCGAAATAACCGCACTGCTGCCCACATTTATCAGGCAGAATACGCCAATTATTAGCCTATGCGGCAATGCACAATCAACGCTAGCCAAATCATCAACGGTGTCCTTAATTTTAGCTATTGAGCGCGAAGCCTGCCCTTTAGATTTGGCTCCCACCACCAGCACAACAGCCGCCTTAGTGATGGGCGATGCCATTGCCGTTGCGTTACTTCAAGCACGCGGATTCACCCGCGACGACTTCGCGCATTTCCATCCGGGCGGTAGCTTAGGCAAAAAGCTATTATTAAAAGTGCAAGATGTCATGCACCAAGATAACAATATGCCCAAGGTACTCGAGACAGATACCGTAACCTCAGCACTCAACACCATGACTGAAAAAGGCTTTGGTATGACCTCGGTTGTTAATGCAAAAGCACAGCTTTGCGGTATTTTTACCGACGGTGATTTACGCCGCTGCGTCACGCAGGGAGTGGACATCACAAAAGCCCTAGTGGGCGATGTGATGACGCCCTCGCCGCTTACTATCCAATCAGAATCACTGGCAGCAACCGCGTTAAATATCATGGAAAAACATAAAATCACCACGCTTATCGTGACCGACGCCCACCACAACACCAAGGGCGTTATCCATATGCACGACTTACTCAAAGAAGGTTTCGCTTAATGGCCACCCCAGCAAATAACACCGCTCTCACACCCGAGCTGCTAGCAAAAGCCCGTGCAGTCAAACTCTTACTGCTCGATGTAGACGGCGTACTCAGCGACGGTAAAATATTTTTTGGCAACAACGGCGAAGAATACAAAAACTTTAACACGCTTGATGGGCACGGCATTAAAATGCTTAAAAAATCAGGCGTTGAAGTGGGTATTATTACCGGCCGAGAAAGCGCGATTGTGGCGCGCAGAGCCAGTGATTTAGGCATAACCCTGCTCATACAAGGGCGAGAAGATAAATGGCTAGCACTGCAAGAAATACTATCGCAATACCCCTGTGAGCTTGAACATATTGCCTACGCGGGAGACGACTACCCCGACCTTCAAGTTATGACACAAATTGGTTTTGCTGTTGCCGTAAATAATGCTGCTGATATTATGTTCGAGTACGCCCATTACCGTACGCAACGCAATGGTGGTGATGGTGCAGTACGCGAAGTATGCGATATTATCATGCATGCACAGGGCAATTTTGACAGGGCGCTAACGCCCTATATTCAACCGCTGGGTTAAGGCTAATTACGCACTATGCGAAAAAAAATCACCGCCAACACTCTGGTGCTTCTTGTTATTATTTTACTTGCCTTTGCCTATTTTGGCTGGCATAACTCGCCTCAAAAATTACTGGGGGTAGATTTAGGCACAACAACAAAAGCAGACCAGACTGTTCCGTTTGCCGTGGCTAAAAATGCATCAACACAACACTTTAATGAAAATGGCGAGCTAAATTACACTTTTTTTGCTACTAAAATTGAACACTATACCGACGAAACATTAGGCGAAAACTACACGCTTATTTACGCTCCCACCATTGTCGTATTTCAAGATGGCGAGCCATGGTACGTCGATGCCCAGCAGGGTAAAATATCGCAAAACGGCGACTTGATCGAGTTATGGAAAGACGTGACCATCATGCAAACGCTCAACGGTGGTGACACAACCCAACTATTAACACAAACCCTGACTATTGAGCCTAAAGCCAAACGCGCGCTCACCGATGATAACGTGACGATTACGTCGGCAAAAGGTACATTAACAGGCACAGGGTTAATTGCCAATTTTGCACAAAGCACGCTTACCTTATTAGCCAATGTTAGAGGCATTCATGACCCACTATAACTTTACTCACGCACCGCGTTTAATCATCGCAGGCCTACTTATTAGCTTGACACATACAGCACTATCATTACCCACAGATAGAAGCCAACCGTTTAGCACCAATGCGGATACTGTTGAGCTTAACGACAAAGCAGGCACAACCACACTAGAAGGTAACGTCGTGATCGAGCAAGGTTCAATGAAGATCAAGGCCAATAAAGTGGTGCTGCACTACAACGCCAACGCAGTCACCAAAGTAACCGCGCTGGGTCAACCCGCGCATTATTCACAAGTACCGCGTCTTGGCGAAGAACCTGTCGAAGCCAAAGCCAACAAGCTTGAGTACAATATTAAAAATGAGAACCTCAAACTCATCGAGAATGCATCGTTAGTTCAAGAAGGTGGCACAAGCTTGAGCGGTAATACCATTAACTACGACGTGCAAAAATCAGTTGTGCAAGCGGGTAGCGACCTCAGAGACACAAAAGGCAAACGCGTTAAGCTCGTTATACCGGCAAGCGCACTGAACAAGAATGACGACAAAACCGACAACACAGACCTCAATAACATCACCCCCAGTAATACGCCCCTCAACCCCGACACACCTAAAGAGACAAAGTAGATAACGCCATGCCTGAATTACACGCTAAACATCTCGCTAAAAGTTACAAGGGCCGCAAAGTCGTTATTGATGTCTCAATGAGTGTCGAAGAGGGCCAGATAGTCGGCTTACTTGGCCCCAATGGAGCGGGTAAAACCACCTGCTTTTACATGATTGCAGGTATTGTTAAAGCCGACAAAGGCGAAGTTTTTATTGGCGATAAAAATGTGACCGCGCTACCTATGCATGGGCGTGCCCGCGCAGGGTTAGGCTATTTACCGCAAGAAGCGTCCGTGTTTAGAAAAATGACCGTCACAGATAATATTTTAGCCATATTAGAGACGCGTAAAGAGTTAAACAAAAAACAACGCCACGATGCACTTAATGAGCTACTCAACGATTTCCACATTACGCATATCAAAAACAGCTTGGGCATGGCGCTGTCTGGCGGAGAGCGTCGTCGAGTAGAAATAGCGCGCGCATTGGCGACAAACCCACGTTTTGTCTTACTTGATGAACCCTTCGCGGGTGTCGATCCTATATCGGTTAGCGATATTAAAGACATCATTCGACAACTAAAAGAGCGCGGCATTGGCGTGCTTATTACCGATCATAACGTACGGGAAACCCTCGATATTTGCGAAAAAGCGTACATCGTATCGGAAGGCCATATTATCGCTAGTGGCGATGCAGAAACCGTATTAAGTAACGCAAAAGTACGCGAAGTGTATTTAGGCGAGCATTTTACGCTTTAAGATTCTTTAAATAGGCCACCAATGCGCTTATTGTTAACACTTAGAATTAACAATAAGTGCAAACACGCCAACCAAAGTTTACGATCCTCAATGGCCTAGATGACACGCAACTAAAGCGTGTCATCATTGTTTAAGCAAAATAATAAGAGTAATGGTGACAATAATAAATAGCTTAACCGAACAAATAGACGGCCTTACCCGAAGAGTACATAACTTGAACTGAGCAATTCAAATCAAGCGACTAAGCGACTACTCCTAACTAAATTAAACTCAATCGAACTAAATTAAACCAAATTAAACCAAACCAAACTAAACCAAACTAAACCAAACTAAACTAAACAATAATCTAAAAGCTCATGACATATTTAAATACAAGGCCGCGTATACCTTGTACATCAATAATAATGGGCCAGTTTTGCAGGTCAGCTAGTATTTGGCTCAATACCATCAGCTAAGGCATAATACTTGCTTGATTAGCCCTAGCTAGCTACACTTACCGCACTATTTCTATTCACTCACTAACAATTTGTGTATTCGTAGCTATGAAACAATCATTACAAATGAAAATGGGGCAGTCATTAACCATGACACCCCAATTGCAACAAGCCATTCGCTTACTGCAACTCTCGACACTTGATTTACAAAGCGAAATTCAAGAAGCACTCGAAAGCAACCCGATGCTAGAAGAGTCGGCCGAGATTGAGACCAGCGACGCTGCACAAACTGAAAAAATCACCGAGCCAAACAGCAAAGAACCACCAGAAGATTTATCAAAAAACCCCGAAATCACCCCAAGCGAAGCAAGCACTACAGATAATGCAGGCGATGTTGAATGGAACGAAGACATCCCCAGCGACCTAGCAGTAGAAACAAGCTGGGACGACATCTATCAAACATCCAGCGCCTCGACAGGCCCCGCCAGAACAGATGAAGACGATATCGACTACGAATCTCGACGCGGTACAACCGAGTCACTGCAAGACCATATAGAGTGGCAACTTAACCTCACACCGATGTCTGATGAGGACTTACTCATTGCAGAAGCCATTGTCGACGCGATTGCACCATCCGGCATGCTCAACTCCCCCATTGACGACATATTTCAAGGCTTACAAGCCCATAACGAAGAATTAGAAATAGACGAAGTGACAGCGGTATTGCACCGCATCCAACAATTTGATCCACCAGGTATTGCGGCTCAAGATTTATCTGAGTGTTTACATATACAATTACGGCAGCTTGAAAAAGAGCAAAATGTCACACTAGAAGTCCCACGTAAAATTGTTCAAAACCACCTTGATTTATTAGCGGTACGCGATTTTAAACAGCTGATGCGTAAATTGCGCGTCAAAGAGGCCGAGTTACAAGAAGCCATTGTGATTATCCAAGCACTTAACCCCAAGCCTGGCGAAGGCATTGGTATAGATTCGACTGAATACGTAGTACCCGACGTGTTTGTGAGCAAGCAAAACGATGTCTGGACAGTGAAGCTCAACCCAGAAATATCACCCAAATTACGTATTAATTCAGGCTATGCTTCTATGGTTAAACGTGCCGATAGCAGTAGCGATAACACTTTTTTACGCGATAATTTACAAGAAGCCCGCTGGTTTCTTAAAAGCCTACAAAGCCGCAACGAAACGCTCTTAAAAGTTTCGACCTGTATTGTCGAAAAGCAACAAGGCTTTTTAGATCAAGGGCCAGAAGCGATGCGCCCCATGGTACTGCATGATATTGCAGAAGCCGTCGAAATGCATGAGTCGACCATTTCACGGGTAACTACACAAAAATACATGCATACACCACAAGGTATTTTTGAATTAAAATATTTTTTCTCAAGCCATGTTGCCACCGCTGCGGGCGGCGAATGCTCGTCTACAGCTATTCGTGCGATTATCAAAAAATTGGTGGCAGCCGAAAACACACGCAAACCCTTAAGCGACTCTAAAATTACAACATTGCTTGCCGAACAAGGTATTAAAGTCGCGAGACGGACTATTGCAAAATACCGTGAATCGCTCAATATCCCCCCCTCAAACGAACGTAAACAGCTGATATAAAAACATATAAAAGGTTTTACCGTGGCTAAAACCTGTTAAACTTTATATTACCTCGGCGGGTACTTTATCCGCCTCGTTTAGCACTTATATTAAGTTGTATTATGCCCATAGACGCTACTATTGCCCCCCTTGCGACCTGCGCAAACATTCATGTTCAAAGTAAAAAACGCTTAATCGAAACACTAGCGCAAACGTTTGAGCAAGCCTATGAAGGCATCGATAAAAACACATTGTTTGATAAACTTGTAGAGCGCGAAAGGCTAGGCTCGACGGGCATTGGCTCGGGCATTGCCATTCCACATTGCCGCTTCGATACTCAAGGACGCACGCTTTGCGCTTGCTTAACCCTTGACGAACCCATTGATTTTGATGCTCACGACAATAAGCCCGTTGAGGTCGTCTTTGCCATGCTGGTTCCCCTCGATGCCAATGACGCACACCTTGAAAACCTTGCACAGGTTGCGGCCACAATGGGCAATGCCGATAATATAGCGCTATTTAAAAAAGCGACAGGTGATGAATCGCTACACCAAGCTCTATCGGATGTAGAGCCGCCCTTAATCTAGTTGTATGGATTGTGAGAGAAAAGCTATCAGCATGCAACTGTCACAACTCAATGCGATGCCAATTTACATTTAGCTCATCACTAAAAAGGTAAAAACCGTACATTGTCATAGTTATTGCCGTCGTTACAAAGTGACTGCAATCGTTAAAAAAGTACTTGCGATTGCGCGGCCTCTGCGTACGATGCCACTTGGGATCTATTTCCATATTAAGCGGTCATATGCTAGCGAAAACTCACACAAGCCATAAACCGACACCTTAAGGATACACTAGCAATATGCGATTAGTCATAGTGAGCGGCCGCTCTGGATCGGGTAAAACATCAGCGCTGCATTTACTCGAAGATGAAGGTTTTACCTGTATCGATAATCTACCTGTCAGCTTGCTTCCCCCGCTGTGCGAACAAGTGTTTTCGAGGCCCGACGCCGACCAAACCAACTTTGCAATAGGCATAGATGCACGTAATATTGCATCTGATTTAAGTGCCATATCAACGCTCATCAAACTACACCTCCCCAAAGATGTTGACAGAAAGGTTCTATACTTAGATTCGGCGCACGATATTTTATTAAAACGCTTTAGTGAAACGCGCCGCAAACACCCACTGTCAAATAAACAAGTCGACCTGAATCAAGCCATTAGATTAGAAAAGCAAAAACTAGAACCCATTGCACGCTGCGCCGACATCACCATCGACACAAGCCAACTGTCACTCCATGAACTAAGAAGCAATGTCAAACACCTTATTGTAGGCAAGGAATCCAGCACAATGGCCATTGTGATTAAATCCTTTGGTTTTAAATATGGTGTACCAGTAGATACCGATTTTATTTATGACGTGCGCTGTTTACCCAACCCTTACTGGAGCCCAAACCTCAGAACACAAAGCGGGCTTGAAGCTGGCGTTATTGACTTTTTAAGTAAGCAAGACGACGTTAACGCGATGTTTAACGATATTTATCAATTTATTGATCGCTGGGCGCCGTCGTTTCAGGCAAATAACCGCAGCTACCTCACTGTTGCCATTGGTTGTACAGGTGGAAAACATCGATCAGTCTACCTTACGGAACGATTAATGCAGGCACTCAAACAAAAATATGCTAATGTTCAGTCACGACACAGACAAATACATCACGTAAATGGACAGTAAGCTTTGGTTACACAATCAACAACAATAATAAATAAACTTGGTTTACATGCACGTGCAGCATCTAAATTTGCCAACACCGCCAACCGTTTTGCAAGCTCAATAGGCATTGAAGCAAAAGGGAAATCTATTGATGGAAAAAGTATTATGTCTATTATGCTGCTCGCTGCCAGTATGGGAACAGACATTACCATTACAGTTGATGGCAAAGATGAAAAAGAAGCTTTAGATGCACTTATCACGCTTATCCACAATAAATTTGACGAAGAAGAATAATCTTTTACTCGCTCCAAGACATACTCACCTATCGCTATAGCGTCCGTTAAGCGAGACCTAATCCATCATCAAACTCACACCCATTATATCCAACCACGACAATCGCATTAAACATGTGCTGTTGGGTATTTATCTACAGCTTTTACGCCTATAATTATATTAGCGCTATGCAAAAAGCGTGCTCATTATTTAATCAGTTAAACAACTCTCATATAAAGAGGCTGATTAACCGACACTTTAAGGCACTTAAAACATATTTAGGTTTTCATACTGTAAACTATTCGGGCCATCTTAGCGTTATCGTTTTAAAACCCAAGTATATTTTTGGCTTTACTCACCCTCACAGCGATTAGCTAAGAGTAATGTTATGCAGCAAACTACGCCGGATGATTTACAAGAACAAATGCAAGCTCGACTAGGTAAGGTTCAGAGCCTTCTCGACAGTGGTACTTTTAGGCAAGTAAGACAGCTTCTCAATGGTTTAAAACCCGTTGAAATTGCCCGCATTATTGCCTCTTCGCCACCCAACTCCCGAAAAATCCTCTGGGATTTAATCGATAACGATATTAACGGTGAAGTGGTTGAAGAGCTGCCATCTGATATTCGTGAACAGTTTTTACAAGGGATGGACGCCGCCGAAGTCGCCGAACTTACGGAAGGCTTAGAGGCCGATGATGTTGTAGATATCTTACAGCACCTACCCGAAACCGTGATTCAAGAAGTGCTTGAATCCATGAGCGATCAGGATCGGCTGCGTGTTGAAACCATTTTATCTTACGAAAAGGATACCGCAGGCGGCCTCGCCAACACCGATACAATCACCGTAAGGCCACGTTTTACGCTAGACGTCGTCCTGCGCTATTTGCGTCGGCATGAACAATTACCACCGTCAACAGATAGCTTAATTGTCGTTAACCGCAAAGATGATTTTTTGGGCTTACTGCCCTTATCTAAACTCCTCACAACGGACCCAAGCGTCACTGTGCGAGAAGTCATGGAATCTGAACGCAATGCGATTCCAGCCGATATGCCTGACCGCGATGTGGCAAAACTGTTTGAAGAAAACGATTGGGTATCTGCACCCGTTGTGGACGATCAAGGTAAACTACTTGGACGCATCACCATTGATGATGTGGTTGATGTTATTCGTGAAGGTGCCGACCATTCATTAATGAGCATGGCGGGTCTCGATGAAGAAGAAGACACCTTCGCTCCCGTGTGGCGAACCACTCCCAGGCGGGCTATCTGGCTGGGAATTAACTTACTCACAGCCGTTATGGCCTCGTCGGTCATTAATATGTTTCAGGCCACGATTGACCAAGTGGTTGCGCTTGCGGTATTAATGACGATTGTTGCGAGCATGGGTGGTGTTGCAGGCTCACAAACACTTACCGTTGTGATTCGCGGTATGGCCACGGGCAGCCTTGGCCCCACCAATATGCGCTGGCTTTTGTCGCGCGAAATTGGCGTTGGCCTCATAAACGGCGTATTGTGGGCGGGCGCTATGGGAGCCATTGCCGCATTATGGTTTGATGATATCCGCCTTGCGCTTATACTGGGCGTCGCGTTAATCGTAAATTTATTTATAGCCGCGCTAGCTGGGGCCTTGCTCCCCAGCATCTTAAAGAAGATGAAGATTGATCCAGCACTAGCAGGCGGTGTCACACTCACAACCGTTACCGACGTTGTGGGTTATTTGGTTTTTTTGGGTTTAGCCACCTTTTTTTACATGTAGAGAACACACGCAATGAAGAACGATGATAGCTTCGATTACGAAGATGACCACATTAAAAGTAAAACACAAGTTAAAAAAGAAATGCACGCCCTGCAAACGCTAGGCGGATCTTTAGTCAACTTGAGTCAAGCACAGCTCGATAAATTTAACCTGAGTGAAACGTTTTTGTACGCGATTGCTGAGTGTAAAAAAATCAAATCGAATAGCGCACTTAAAAGACAGAAACAATTTATTGGAAAGCTGATTCGAAAAGAAGATATTGAGCATATAGAACAGCAGCTAAATGAGATAACTCAAACGCAGCATAAAGAGGTGAGACAGCAGCATCTGGTTGAGGGCTGGCGTGACAAGCTCATTGATACGCAAGTAGACCATATTCAAGCATTTATTACGCAATACCCGCAATGTGATAGACAGCAATTGAGACAACTTACTGCCAAGGCCAGGCAAGAGCAAGGCCTAGATAAACCACCGGCTAATACACGTAAATTGTTCAAGTTTATTCGTGAAACAATGAATACTCCGATCGAATACTAAGACGTACAGCTATCGCTTTTGGCCATTATGCTTATCATTTTACTATGCTGCTCATAATCGCTAAAAGTGTATAACTACACCTCTCGCAACCCCTTAACCTCGCCCCTTAACCTCCTGCCTGACACTCTATTACTATGACAAACGCAACCGAACTTGCCTGGACAGAAACCCTGACCCCACATATTGTGACAACGCAAAGTCACACTAAAACGCTAAAAGATATTCAACAAGATATTGAAAGTACTATAGACAAAGCCATCAGCTTTTTGCCCCACAATATTGAAGCAGACTCGCTGTACATGCTTTTTGAATGGTTAAGCGCCACATCAACGCTCAATATTGTAATTACTGATTCAACAAAATCACACGACGCGCCTATCACGACGCGCTGCATATGTAAGGGTATACAAAAAAAAGGCAGCTTAAAAAGTGATGACAACGATATCAACACAGACCAGATAGAAATGATAAAACTAGGAATTAAAGACTACCTGACAACGTGTGCAGGCTTTATGCAATTCTCGCTTGTTGCCGCGTTTCACCATGGTGACCGCAGTACAAGCGAGTTACTGTAAAGATAGGGCTTGACTCTAAGCAAATAGCAGCGATTAAACAGCGGCCATGAGTGGCTTGATATAATTAATCGGCGCATTGGATTCATCTTCAAACGTCACGGTTTCCCATGCGTCTTCTTGAGCTATCAATTTGAGCAACGATTTATTATTCAGGCCATGACCCGACTTATGCGCCTTGTACTCACCAATAAGCGTTGAGCCCAGTAGATATAAGTCACCGATCGCATCCAACACCTTATGCTTCACGAACTCATCGTCGTAGCGTAGACCATCTTCATTTAAAATACGGTATTTATCTACAACAATAGCGTTGTCTACACTGCCGCCTTTAACCAAACCTTTGGAGCGTAAATATTCGATCTCATGCATAAATCCAAAGGTGCGGGCGCGTGAGACTTCGCGTACAAATGATGTACTTGAAAAGTCGACCTCAGCGTCTAATTTTCGACCACGAAAGACAGGGTGATCAAAATCAATGCTAAATGACACTTTAAACCCTTCAAAAGGTAAAAACTCAGCGGTTTTATCACCCTCTTCCATTTTTACCGACTTTTTAATACGAATAAACTTTTTAGGGGCTTGCTGCTCGACAATACCTGCCGA
>CAKZUG010000097.1 GCA_937920545.1 uncultured Saccharophagus sp. | reverse complement strand
TATAAATAAATGAACGATTGCTGAGCGTTGACTCATTTCATGTAAACCCTGCACGTATTACAATTAATACGCCGTTTATTAATCGTGTTATTTTTTAGCGTCATAAGTAAAATGTAAATCAATATACATTTTGTAATTTTTACACATCATGGATGTGTTTTAGCTTATAGTTACATTTTATTACTCGCGTTTTAATGAGTATACCCTTCAAATTTATAGTTTTAAGCATACGACCGATTACGCGTTTTATGCTTAAACTAATAAGCTCACTTTACCAAAAAAACATTGCCGATTAGCCATCAAGGCTTTAAATACCGTGCAAAACCCTATTCATATAGACAAGCCCCTGTCTTATGCTAACTTGCTGGTAGTGGTATTGTGTTTATAAAAAAAATTTTTTTTTAAAAGTTGGACTCCTTATTGCTTTAGTTAATATATGTCATTTAAAATGAGTAAAAGTGGAGACACTATGTTAGAGCAAAAATTTGATCATGAAGTTAAGCCAATAAAAGTAGGTGCAACGTTTACCGAAAAAATTGATGCCGAAAAAGCGCTAAATGATATTCTAAAAAAAGCAGATATTCATTTTTCACAAGTTGAGATTATTTCACCAGAGGAAAAGTCAGAGGTGATGGGGAAAAAGTTAGAGCCTGAACAAGCTGAAATAGGTAAAAATTTATTAAGATCACATTACTGGTTTTGTGTGTACGGTGCAGGCGCTGGTTTTGTAATATCTTTGCTACTTTATAGTTTAAACTTGCCTGTTATCGATTCCAGTGCGGGTATTCTCTCTCTGGCCTTTTCATCAGTTGGTGCATTAATGGGGTTAATGATAGCTAATATTTATGCGATAAAACCTCACCATGATATTTTTATTAATCAAATGCATGACGCGAGGCTGAATAAAAAATGGAGTCTTGTTGTACATGTCAAAAATAAGTTACAAATGAAAAAGACAAAACGCGCACTTACTCACCATACAAACACTATAGCTGTCGCAATTTAATATAATATTATTTCTTATTTAGGAGAAAAAAATGGACATTATCCGCATTATTTTATCAATTATTCTTCCACCACTGGGTGTCTTTTTACAAGTCGGTTTAGGCAAGCATTTTTGGATTAACATATTGCTAACTATATTTGGCTACATTCCAGGTATTGTTCATGCCATTTGGATTATTGCTAAAAAATAAACATATAAGTTAATTAACGAACTATTAATTGACACCGGGGCTCGATAGTACTCAGATGAAAAAAATGAAGAAATTAGATGTCACCAGTACGATAAACAATGATCTAGCCCGCGTTAAAAAAATATCACATTTTTTGGATAAACAAATTAGGCTACCTGGTGGTATTCATATTGGGGCTGATGGTCTAATCGGTTTAATTCCTGGTTTTGGTGATATCTTTGGCGCGGGCGTGTCTTTTTGGTTAATAGGAATAGGTCGACGACATAACATATCTATTTTTAAACAATGCAAAATGATGGCTAATATTCTTATTGATACGCTGTTAGGCACCATACCGCTAGTGGGTGATATTTTTGACTTTGTTTGGAAATCAAATGTTAAAAACGCAAAAATTATTTCTGATCATCTCGAAAAAACGACTTATCGATCAGACTAACATGAATTAGATTTTACTGGCGACATATTATTAATACCCTACCATTTTAGAGTGTGCTAATTATTGTATAGCATTACATTCTAAAATGCTTTTATGGTCTGGCGGGGTTTCTTTACACAATGAATAAATGTGCTTAATTTAGTACAGTTAATTTAGTAAAATATGTATTTTTATATTTGCCATTAAAAACGATCATTAGCCTCGTGCTATTCCTTCTTAAATACGGATAAGCAAACAACGCTATTGACCTCAACAAACAATAAATTCAAACCTGTTCTGAACTTGTCATGTCCTAAGTAACCGCTGAATAACCCTGCGGCATCTCTGACTATCAGAAAGTTTTCTTATTTAGGCGAAAAAGAGAGGCGGCAAAGAGAGGCGGCTGATAAAGGCGGGCTAGTTGCCCACCGAGCGAAGTCAACGCAGACAGGTTCCCAAGTACTTGAGAAGAGTGCTTGAGAGCTTTCTAAAATCCCCAAAGGGCGCGGCCTAAAGCAGCTACTTGCGTTATTATCATTTCATTAAAGGCTACGGGTAATTTTTGATAAGGGCTACTTTTTGATAAGGGCTACTTTTTGCTTAGGGCTACGGCCATTAGCGGCAAAAGACGCCTAGCAATGACCCGCTCTAGGTCACTCAGAGACGCTACGAGGTTAATCAGAAGTTCCCTAATTGGCGTGCGGTTTGATATTTGATACTCCCATTAAATATAAACATTTAAAGTGACATATAAAGCTATAAAGAAGAGTGTTCACCTGTACGAAAAAAATAGCCATCATCGGAATAAAATAATAATTAAATAATTTTTAGAATGTGGATAATCTATATTTTTTGCTTGTCTAATAGGTTTCAATTTTTACCTTTTACCTTTTACCTTTTACCTTTTACCTTTTACCTTATGGATTACTTATGCGAGCCTTTAACTTTACGCCTTTTATTTATGCGCTACCTATTAGTTTTTGTTTAATACAAAGTTCATTACTACACTCTGCCAATGGTGTAAGCGGCATAAAACAGCCTGTATTAACACAAAGTTTTAAAGATTACTGGTATTCAGGTAAGGCTGAAATCACCTCTTACAATTTAAAGCAATCACGTTACGGCGAATTACACGAAGGAACGGCAGTGCATATCTTTGTAACCGAACCTTTTTTACCTAACGAGCAAGTGAAGGCCGATATTGATCACGCCGATAACCTTTCAGTATTAAAACTCAATACGTCGTACTCGTTTTTAACCGGTATTTATCCGTATTCCATTTCATCAAGCACTTTTTTCCCTATCAGTTCTTTCGTCAATATTGATAGTCATGCATTAAAAGTGTCTGCTAGTACGCAAGAGTGGTGTGGCCATACGTATAGCCAAATCAATAATCGTGGTGATTATAATGTAAAGTCACATTCGTATTTTGAAGGGGAGGCGGATCAGGCGTTCACATTACAACAACAGCATTTAGAGAATGAAATATGGACAAAAATTCGCCTGTCTCCCAGTAGTTTACCCATAGGGGATACTCAAATGGTACCGTCGCTCATTTTTACACGTCTTCGACATCATAAAATTAAAGCATATAACGTGACGGCATCTTTATCAAAAAAACACCACAACGATAAAAACACGGAAGCAAGCAAAAGTGATTTTATCTATACTTACACACTCAATTACCCCTCTTTAAGCCGTACGTTAAATATAGATTTTAACTCTGAGTTTCCCTATGAAATTTTAGGTTGGCGTGAGACCCAAAAAAGCGGTTTTGGTGATAATGTCAAAATGCTTACCTCTGTTGCCGTGAAAAAAAGTACGATTAAATCAGATTACTGGCATAAGCACACAAACAAAGATAGATCATTAAGGCAATCGCTCGGTTTGTAAGCAACCTCAATCAACAGCATCTTTAAAAGATAGCAGGTTAAAATCCCAACATTTATTAAATACCCTACCAAATTAAAAAAGCTACTATAAAAAATCACTTATTTGATAGGTGATTAGGAATTGATAGCGCTTACGAATTGCTAATACTTACGAATTGATAGCGCTTAAGAGTGAATTCATATTTTTACTATAAGCCTTTAAATACAGTGTTGCATTTTTTAGGTGAAATAGTGAAACAAATTTAATACAAAAAAAACCCGCTAAAAGCGGGTTTTTATCAAAATAATAAATACTAACCAAACCAGTTAGGTTGGCGTCTTAAATCAAGTGTATGCGGGTATTCAGAAGCGCTTTCATCAGGTACAAGTGTGACATCCCTCGCGCCAAATGATTCTATGTAACGTTTTGACATCGCATTTTGTTTATGCTGAGTTAATAAATTTGGTTCGCTAGGTTCACTTAATTGCCCTTGTGTATGCGATAAGTGATCAAAGCGGTTGCCACGGCGAGATTCCGCTTCAAATGCATTGACTGGGAACTGCTCGTAGCTCAGCCCGCCTGGGTGAGCTACATGGTACGTACAGCCACCGACTGAACGATCGTTCCACGTGTCTACCAAGTCAAACGTGAGCGGTGTGTTTACGCCTAGAGTAGGGTGCAGTGCACTGGGTGGTGCCCATGCTCGGTAACGAATACCCGCAACAAATTCACCTTTAATACCCGTGCTTTTTAGCGGTGCGCGTCGGCCATTACAGGTTAATATATAGCGGCCTTCTGTTAAGCCTGTTAATTTAACTTGTAAACGTTCTACCGACGAATCGACATAACGCGATGTGCCCGATGCACCCACTTCTTCGCCCAAAACATGCCACGGCTCAATGGCCCAACGTAATTCTATTTCAATATCGTCTAATTTCACACGACCATAATGTGGAAATCTAAATTCCTCAAAAGGAAGCAGCCAGTCTAATTTAAACGGGAAACCATGTTGGTTTAAATCGTTAATCACATCACGCATGTCTTGCCATAAGTAATGGGGCAACATGTATTTATCATGTAACGTTGTACCCCAACGAATAAGCGGTTTTTTATACGGCTTATCCCAAAAGCGGGCAACCAGTGTTCTAATCAACAATGCCTGTACAAGTGCCATTTGTGAGTGTGGTGGCATTTCAAAACCGCGAAATTCTAAAATACCTAAACGGCCTGTTGGACCGCTGGGTGAATAAAGTTTATCAATGCAGAATTCGGCACGGTGCGTGTTGCCCGTAATATCAATTAACAGGTTGCGCATTAAGCGATCAACTAACCAAGGTTGATCAGCTAAGCCATCTGGCATTTGCTGAAAGGCAATTTCCATTTCATACAGTGCTTCATCACGGCCTTCATCGGCACGGGGCGCTTGGCTGGTTGGGCCAATAAACATACCCGAAAATAAATAGGATAAGCTCGGGTGGTGCTGCCAAAATGTGACTAAACTACGCAAAATATCTGGACGGCGTAAAATTGGAGAGTCTGTAGGTGTTTTACCGCCGAGTGTAATGTGGTTACCCCCGCCCGTACCTGTGTGCCTGCCATCTAACATAAATTTTTCGGCAGCAAGGCGCGATTCGCGTGCGGCTTTATACAGTGCTTCCGTACTGGCAACAAGCTCTTTCCAGTTGTTTGAGGGGTGAATGTTCACCTCGATCACACCAGGGTCGGGCGTGATCAATAATTTTTGAATGCGCGGATCGCGCGGTGGCTCATAGCCCTCAATAATGACTGGTATTTTACAGCTAGCAGCGGTTTTTTCGATTAAATTTATAAGTGTAACGTAATCATCTAGGCGTTCCATGGGTGGCATAAAAATATGCATTTTGCCATCGCGTGGCTCAATACATAAACCGGTGCGCACTAGTCCGCCTTCGAGTTTCTCTGCGTCGTCAAGGTCAAATACTTGCTTGTTTTTTGATTTGGCTAATGCCCCTGTACGTGACGATAAATTATCTTGAGGTGCAAACGGATCTTCAGGTGAAAGATCGCGTGGCTTTTTTTCCCACGGTAAATTTTCTAGTGGCAAGCGTAAACCTATTGGTGAATCGCCCGGAATCAAAATAAGCTTTTCGCGTTTAAATTCCCATTTGCTCGATATCCATCGTTTAGAAACGGTATCCCACATCAGTGGCAGCATAAAACCCACAGGTTTATTCATGCCGTTTTCAATCAGCGATGCTAAACGTCTTCTGGCCAGATCGCCTTTCGACTTAAGCGCAAGCGTATCTAAATTTTTGGGTATCTGCTGTTCAAGCAATAAATAATGTAGAGCATCTTCGTAGGCAGGTAAAATAAAATCATCACTCAACGCCATCAATTTAGACAGCGTTTTTGTAAAGCGGTGCGTGTCTTCAATACCAAAATCGGTTTTGTCATCTACGCGGGCCAGTAATTCTTTTTTGCTCCACATGACTTTGCCATCTGTGCGCCAAAATAAACCCAGTGCCCAGCGGGGGAGTTCTTCGCCGGGGTACCACTTGCCTTGTCCGTAATGCAGTAAGCCTTTAGGGGCAAAGTGATCACGCATTTTAAGCAGCAATGTTTTAGCTAGGCTTAATTTATCTTTACCTAATGCTTCGGTATTCCACTGGCCCGATTCCATATCGTCAATAGAAACAAATGTGGGTTCACCGCCCATGGTCAGGCGCACATCGTTTTTGTCGAGCACTTTATCAACACTGTTACCTAGCGATAAAATATTTTGCCATTCGTTATCAGTATACGGTTTGGTGACGCGCGGGTCTTCGTGAACACGTTTAACATCGTTCACAAAATCGAGTTTAACTTCACATTTGTCGGTAAAGCCTTCAATGGCGCCTGCCGATACTGGATCGGGTGTACAGGCAAGGGGGATGTGACCTTCACTGGCAAATAAACCCGATGTCGGGTCGAGGCCTACCCAGCCTGCGCCGGGTAAAAATACCTCGCACCATGCGTGTAAATCGGTAAAGTCGACATCTGTACCGCTTGGGCCATCTAATGATTTTTCATCGGCGGTAAGTTGTACCAAGTAACCGGATACAAAACGCGAGGCCAAACCAAGTTTGCGGGCAACTTGTACCATTAACCATGCCGAGTCACGGCACGAACCGGTTTTAATTTTTAATGTTTCTTCGGGCGTCTGTACGCCGGGTTCCATGCGGATATTGTAACCAACACGTTCTTGCACAGCGGTATTGATTTTAACCAAAAAATCGATGGTGCGTGTTTCGGTAGTGTCTATTGTGCCAACAAAATCGTCAAAACGTTCGCCGTTGTCCAGTACTTCAAAGTAGGGCGAAAGATCTTTTTTAAGCTGCTTTGGGTACTTAAACGGGTAATCTTGTGCGTATTCATCTAAAAAGAAATCAAACGGATTAATCACCGTCATGTCGGCGAGTACTTCAACCTCAATAGACAGCTTTTTGGTTTTCTCAGGGAATACAACACTGGCTAAAAAGTTGCCAAAGGCATCTTGTTGCCAATTTAAAAAGTGCTCTTCAGGTTGTACTTTTAAGCTGTAGCTATGTATGGGTGTGCGGCTATGCGGTGCTGGACGCAAACGGATAACGTGCGGTGATAAGTTAACGGCTTTATCGAAGGTGTAATAAGTATTGTGGCGAATCGCAACGCGAATAGTCATAATGTAAAGCTCTTGAATTAATCTTGCAGTGCAAACCAGTTTTGGCGAACATGCTCGTGAATGTCACCCAAATGAATTTGTATTTCATTTAAATGGTCGCGTAATGCAGCCCCCATTTTTTCAGGGCTATCTGCTTGGTAAGGTGTGTCTTCACGTATTAAATGCGTTAAAACTGCTTTATTCTTTGGCAGACGTGTAACGGCTTCATGCATGGCGTTGTAACAGTACGTGATAGTGCGTGGGAACTGCTCATTGTTAATAATATATTCGATCACACATTTACTATCAACAGGCGTGCGCACATGGCGACGGTACGATTGCATTGCATTAAGTGAGCGAAGCACATGTCCCATAATAAGTTGATGGGTGTTAATCGCGTTATCATCAACGGATGTCTCGATGACGCCTGCTACCCCGGCATCTAAAATACGGCTTGTCATATCGGCGCGTTCTAAATTACGGCCTAAACGTAAAAAGTTCCAAGCGGCATCTTGTGCCATATTGCCATACAGTAAACCCTGTATTTGGTGGCAGCTTTTGATGATCTCATCTAAAAACTCATAACGGTGGCCACGGTTAATACCAAGCTTAATATTATCTTTTACATATAAACTTAACTCGTTAACCAACTCCCATGTTTCTTCGGGGACCACATCGCGGGTGGTGCGAATATTTTCGCGTATGGCATTTAATGATGTTGTGATAGACGAGGTGTTTGTCTCGTCGGCAATCATAAATTTCACCACGTTGCGCTCGTCTTTTATGCTGTAACGCTCTTCAAATTTTTCTTCTAAGCTGTTGATGCTAATTAAGTTGTACCAGCTAAGCTGCGTTGATTTTGGTAAATCAAACAGTAATTTATCGTAAATACTTAACAGGCGTGCCGTGTTTTCAATACGCTCTAAATAACGCGCGGCCCAATAAACTCTCTCTGCGACTCTAGATAACATTATTCGCCTCCCTGTGTATCAACAATCCACGTATCTTTACTGCCGCCGCCCTGTGACGAGTTCACGACCAGCGAGCCCTTTTTCATGGCAACACGGGTTAAGCCACCTGTTGTGACATAGGTTTTATCCGATTGCACGACAAAAGGACGTAAGTCTAAATGGCGAGGCTCAACGGCCGATTGACCAATGAGCGTAGGCGCAGTAGAAAGCGACAAAGTAGGCTGTGCAATATAGTTGCGCGGGTTGGCTTTAATTAATGTGGCAAAGTGATCGCGTTCTTTTTTAGTCGAATGTGGGCCAATCAGCATGCCGTAACCGCCAGATTCATTCGCAGGTTTCACTACGAGTTTATCCAAGTTTTTCAGCACGTATTCTTGTTGCTTGGGTTCGTAACATAAAAATGTTTCGACATTAGGGATAATCGGGTCTTGATCGAGGTAATATTTAATGACTTGAGGAATATAAGAATAAATCACTTTGTCATCGGCCACGCCCGCACCGGGGGCATTGGCTAATGCAACGTTGCCTTTTTGCCAAGCTCGCATTAAACCGCGCACACCTAACATAGAGTTTTTATCGAACACGTCTGGATCAATAAATAAATCATCTATACGACGGTAAATCACATCTACTCGCGTTAAGCCGCTGATATTTTTGGTGTAAACAATATCATCTTGCACAACAAGGTCTGCGCCTTCAACAAGTTCAACCCCCATTTGTTGGGCTAAAAATGCATGCTCAAAATACGCCGAGTTATAAATACCTGGCGTAAGAACAACCACATTGCATTTTGCTTCTTTGCGTGGCGATAGCGAACGTAGCATTTCTAATAAGTGGGCAGGGTAGTCGCCTACGGGTGCAATATCGACAGTCTCAAACACGTCGGGCATAACACGCTTCATAATAGAGCGGTTTTCTAGCATATAAGATACACCAGAAGGTACACGCAGGTTGTCTTCTAAAACAAAAAACTCGCCTTTATCGTCGCGGACTAAATCGCTGCCGCATATATGTGCCCACGTATTGAATGCCGGTTTTATACCTTCGCATTCTTTACGGTAGTTACTCGATTGCTTTAAAACAAACTCGGGGACAATACCGTCTTTAATGATTTTTTGACCGTTATAAATGTCATGAATAAACATATTAAGGGCAGTGAGGCGCTGCTCTAAACCTTTTTCGATGGTATCCCATTGTCGTTTATCAATAATGCGGGGGATAATATCAAAAGGCCATGCACGGTCTATGTTGCCTTCTTCTGTGTACACGGTAAAGCTAACACCTGTTTCTTTGATGGTTGATTCTGCTGCCATTTGGTGCGCGGCGAATGCTTCAGGTGTTAAGTTTTTAAGGTAAGAAACGAGTTTTCTTGCGGGTTTTCGGGCGTTGCCTGGGCTACTCATTAGTTCATCAAAAAGATTTTTTGTGTCGTAATGTTTCCAGCTGTCTCCGAGTGTGTTCGGGTCGATCATAAGTGTGGCTACCTGCCCTAAAGTAAAGATGTACAAGTTAAGAGTATTTAACGTAGTAAACAATAAAAAAAAAGCAATAATTTTTCTAATTGGTGCTCAATAATATTGGAGCAATCGCCATGCCCAACGTCTAATTACACTATTTTTTCGTCTTTTAATATACTAGCTTAGCTATTGATTTAATGTCACTGTAGCGTGTTTGGAGGTGAGTGAGAAGCGACCGTTCTTATAGTGTATTTTAAATTTAATATAGTTTAAAGCTATTAAGATTCAAAATTTTGTTATAAGTAACGTTGTTACTGAATTGATTGTTATGTCGAGTTAGTACTATTTATTCGTTATGTAAAATAAAGCGTAATAAAATTAACGAGTTAAGAAATATTGTTGATGGTATAACATTGCCGCTATGCGGCAAAAATGACATTTATAAGGCTTGCATAAAAACTTGAACTTTATCGATACTTTCTTGGTATTCGTCATCAATTTGCGAGTCAGCCACTATGCCTCCGCCGCCCCAACATAGTAACTTATCTGTTTTTTTGCAATGTAACATCGTTCGTATTGTAATGTTTGAGTCTAAGTTACCGCATAAGCTTGCGTAAAAAATACTTCCGCAATACACCTGTCTTGAGTGCGGCTCTAGCTCATCGATGATTTCCATGGCGCGCTTTTTTGGTGCGCCTGTGATTGAGCCGCCTGGGAAGCAGTCAATCATAAATGAGAGCGGAGAAACGCTGGGTTTAAGTATACCTGTAACGGTACTTACTAAATGATGGACATTCGCGTAGCTTTCAAGTGAGAAAAGCTTGGGCGTGTTCACGCTATTCGGTACACAGTTTTGGCTAAAATCGTTGCGTAACAAGTCAACAATCATGACATTTTCGGATTGGTTTTTAATACTGTTTATTAATTCCGTTGCGCGCTGTGTATCTTCTTTTGGGTCATCGCTGCGCTTAGCTGTGCCCTTTATTGGTTGCGTTTTAGCTTGAAAAACAGGGCGCTGTTGTTTATTGACAGCATTATTGGTTGGTTGTACACCCACGAATTGTTCGGGTGAAACACTTAGTACGTTATGGTTACGCAGGCCAATATAAGCGCTAAAAGGGCTGGGCACTGTTTTACGTAACGTTAAATAAGCCGCAGCAGGGTTGCCAGATAGAGTGCTGCTAAAACGCTGTGTATAATTAACTTGGTAAGTATCACCTTGGTGAATGTAGTCGTTAATCTTTTTTAAGTTGAGTGTATATTGGTGTTTACTCTGGTTATGCTGCCACCCTTTGGTTGAAAAAAACATATTAAACGGCAGTGTGCTTTTTAATGGTGCAATTACACTATATATTGTTTGACGTGTTGCCTGCGGCACATCACGCATAAAAATAAGGTGGCATGTTTTAAGGGTATGATCTTGTATAATGGCCCACTCATAAAACCCAATTTGAGTCGTTGATGTAGCGTGTGAACGCGATATTTTAAAAGACGTATGTTTAAAGCTGTAATCTAAGCACCCTATAAAACCGCCCCAAAAAGGGTTGCTGGGTAACGCCTGAGTATTTGCTATGTATGTTTGGTTTTTGGTTAAATAATTGTTTAACGTGTTTGTAAATGCAAGGCTATTATCGCTATCGTCACGGTAAAAAATTTTTCTAGGGTTGGCCGACAATATATCAAAGCGCCCAGATTGGCTTTTAGGTTTACCGCTATCAAGCCAAGTAGGTTGGTTGAGCGTAGATATAATCTTAAATAAACTGTCGCTTGATGTTTGATAAGGCAGTGCGGTAATGTCACTTATAGTGTGTGCCGCTTGTTGTACTAGGTTAGACATAAAAGTTAAGGCACCTCTGTTTGATTGGCTAATGGTGTAATGAGTGGCTAGTGGTTTTCATCTCATTCACATTTATAGCCTTAATGTTAACGGGTGTGCGAGAGCTTGACACTGGCGTGAGTAATGCACGTTGTTGGGCGCTAGCGTTTCAGTGTTAACATTAAGCCTACACAGCAAACACGTATATTAAGCATAATGAAGTAATCAATTATACGACGAAATCGCACGACAAGTGCAGGCTAATTCATTTATATAAATAAGGAACACTATGCCGTTTTTTGCCCTAGAAAAACTTAGCGCCTTGCATGAAGGCTACAAAAAAGCTTTTAATATTGATGGCCATGCTATTTTGCTATTGCAGCCCAATGACAAGCCCGTCGCAATCGAAAATGTGTGCCCGCATATGGATGTACCGTTAGACACAGGCGAGTTAACCGAAGAGGGAATCCGCTGTCGTGCGCACGGTATTGCGTTTGATCTACAAAGCGGCAAAGCCATTGGCCCGCTAGCGAATACGCTCAGTTGTTTAAAGCGTTACCCATTAATTTACGAAGGGACGCAAATAGGCGTTGATTTGCCATAAACATTCTGGCTTCGTTGAGCGCTATCCCGGCTTCACTATTGCCCATCTCAAATATGGATTAGGCCAAATTTTACTCACAAATGTGTGAATAAAATGATATATAAAAGTAAGTATAAAGAGTCGCGATCTTTACATCCTTAACATCAAATTGTATGAATGCAATAAATGGTGTACATGCAATTTGAATATGCACATTTCTAGTCCGAGCATTTTTAATGCTTAAGCTTTTAATATATTAATCTTTAACATATAAATATAGGCCGCACACTTAAGGGCAGCCATACTGTCAATTTACGCCTGCTTACTGGCAAGATACTCGTTGTAAGTACCTTGATAATCGATCACGTTTTGATCTTTAATTTCTATCACGCGTGTCGCTAACGACGAAACAAACTCTCTATCGTGGCTCACAAAAATAAGCGTACCATCGTAACCGGCTAAGGCATTATTTAATGCCTCGATAGCTTCCATATCAAGGTGGTTGGTGGGCTCATCCATAATCAACACATTCGTGTCCATCATCATCAGTTTGCCAAACAGCAAACGGTTTTTCTCGCCACCTGAGCACACACGGGCTTTTTTATTGGCGTCATCGGCGGTAAACAGTAAACGGCCTAACATGCCACGCACCATTAAATCGTCATGTTTTTCATTGCGCCACTGCGACATCCACTCAAATAATGTCATGTCGCTATCAAAATCGTCGGTGCTGTCCTGCGGGCAATACCCAATTAACGTATTTTCAGACCACTTTACCGTACCGGTATTTGCACTGATTTCTTCTATTAAACAGCGTAAAAATGTGGTTTTACCCGCACCGTTTTCGCCAATAATAGCGAGCTTTGCACCGGCTTCTAAAATGACATTCCCCTTTTTAAAAAGCGGGCCTTCATCAAAGCCATGGCCCAGCTCTTCTAATACAAGCGCTTGACGGTGCAGCTTTTTAGATTGTTTAAACTGAATGTATGGGCTAATACGGCTTGACGATTTCACCTCGGCTAAGCTGATTTTATCCATACGTTTAGCGCGCGAACTTGCCTGTTTAGCCTTAGAGGCATTCGCCGAAAAACGGTTAACAAAATCTTGTAGTTCATTGATTTCAGCTGTTTTTTTCGCATTCTCGGTAGCTAGCTGCTCTTGTATCAGGGTTGAAGCAGCAATAAAATCTTCATAATTACCGGGGTAAACACGCAGCTCGCCATAATCAATATCGGCCATGTGGGTACACACCGAGTTTAAAAAGTGGCGATCATGCGAGATAATAATCATGGTGCTTTTACGTAGGTTAAGCACGTCGGCTAACCAGTTAATGGTATCGATATCAAGGTTGTTGGTGGGTTCGTCTAACAGTAAAATATCGGGGTTAGCAAATAATGCTTGGGCAAGGAGTACACGCAACTTCCAACCCGGAGCCACTTGTTCCATTAAGCCAAAGTGAAAACTCTCTTCAATGCCCGCTTCTAATAAAATATCACCCGCACGGCTTTCGGCGCTGTAGCCGTCCATTTCGGCAAATTGCGATTCTAGCTCAGCCACTTTCATGCCGTCATCTTCAGACATCTCAGGCAAGCCATAAATACGCTCACGTTCTTGTTTGATCGCCCAAAGCTCGCTGTCGCCCATAATCACGGCGTCTACCACGGTATATTGCTCAAATGCGAACTGATCTTGGCTTAATGTGCCCACTTTACAGCCGGGGCCAATAGAGACATTACCGGCACTGGGTGTCAGCTCGCCGCTGAGTATTTTCATAAACGTCGACTTGCCACAGCCGTTAGCGCCAATAAGGCCGTAACGGTTGCCGTTATCAAACTTGGCCGAGATGTTTTCAAAAAGCGGCGAAGCGCCAAATTGCATGGTGATATTTGCGGTAGAAATCAAGTGGATACCCTATAAAGAAAAAGCAAGACAGAAGCGCTTAAAATACGCCTCTATTTGAAACAGCGCACTATAGAGAGACGCTG
>CAKZUG010000096.1 GCA_937920545.1 uncultured Saccharophagus sp. | reverse complement strand
TACACGATGTTGTTCACGGTATACAAAAAAATAATATCACCGTATAGCTAAAACAAAAAAACCAGCACTAGGCTGGTTTTTTTGTTTACATTTATTGTTTTTTTATAAAGCGTTTTCCAGTTGTACTCTACGAACATTTGCCTCAATAAAATAAAAGTCGGCATAAACGATAGGTACATTAATCTCACTTTTAGCTGGGAAGTTCCCAGTCGCTTCCTCCATAACAAAACCCAGTTTATAACTTGCATCTTGTGTTTTACTTGTTAAGTAATCTTCCGTTAGCTTAGACATAATGCGATCACCGAATGCTATATACTCCACTTTTTTCTCAGTATTGTCAGTAAACTGAGCAAGGCGGTAAACGGCAGATGCATATAGAGCAGCAGCAGATGTATCTTTGGGTATTACACGATCAGTCAAATCATAAGAATCTGTACCACAAGGAGTAAGCTGACCATTTTGAATCATGGGTTCATCATTAATCGAATCAACCTTACTTAAAAATGCGATTGCCTCGTCACTCAAAATAGCAGCATCATATTGAATTGGTCGCCATCCCTTATAAGGTAGCATGTCGTCGGCAATATACTTTGCACACATGTTTAATATGTTTGAATAAATAGCGGTATCAGACGATACATTCTCAGCTATTTTATAAGCATCATCACGAGATGCGAAAAAATCCCAATCAGGAATGGCGTCGTCTTTTGTTAAATGTTTTACAGAACCAAATAAGCTATCTGTAAATTTTTGAAAATCAATGTAATTACTCAAGTCGGTGCCATCACGTTGTGCCGCTTCTGCGACAGTGGCAAAGCCATATAATGACCATGCTTGGCCACGCGCCCAAGCAGAAATGTTGCCGATACCTTGCCAGTTACCGGGCTTGTTTTCACCGTAATCGAACACATGGTAAGCAATAGGGAATTGTTCCTGTGTGTCTGAGTCAGCATAAAAATAATGGTTTTTATGGGTGTGGTAAGCATGGTCATATGCAATTTTATGGTGACGTGGGTTAGAACTGGATAACATAAAATCTAAATTCATCATGTTATCAACAATAACAGGGAAATCCCACGGGTCACGTAAATCAAAAATATCTTTTTTCAACTCACCGTCTTTCTTGTACTCATGAATAAACTGCGGCTTCCAATCCCAAGATTTAATGAGTTCTTTTTCATCATCATAACGAGTAGCCAAGGTTTCCCTACCTGTTACAAGAGCTTGATTGTATATGTTTTTTTGCTGCGATGTTAAACCGTCATAGCGTAAGGCCTCACCGAATGAGTCATACAGTAGAAACCCTAAATCATGTGTATTACCGCGTTTAGCTTCACTGATAATAGCGTCTTGATAAAACGATGCATTTTCATACATCATCTTTTCTTGTTCTGGTGAAAAACCATCAATCATGTCTTTATTGGCAAGAAGCTGCCAGAGTACACCCTGATAAAAACCATTAGTCCACTTTAACGGCCTTTCCATGTGGATTTTTCCATCTTCTTCAGCGCGCGGAAAACACACTACGCCTTCATTACCGCATACATCTGCAGGATGTAAATGTGACCCAGTCTCAACATTATTAATCATTTTCAGATACTGATCTTTAGCAAATACGAGATTCGCCTTTGCATTAGCCACACTAAAACTGGAAGTAATTAAACTCCCTGTTTTTGTAACATCCACTGTAGGTTTAGTATCTTGCTGGTTTGAGCACCCGATGATGCTCATGGCCATGATGGCTAAGGCTAGTTTTTTCATTTTTATCTCGCTGTTTTTATATAATGCTTTTGATTAAATGATGTTGACTTAATGGGGTAAAAAACATGCACAAAAAAATTATTTCTTTTTCATGCGTTTGTTTAACTTTGAACGACGGCTAATTAACTTTGCACCGTTGGGTTTGCCTGGTGTTTTTGTAATAACTTTTTTACGTGCTGCAAACGGGTTTTCGCCGCCTTTAAATTCGACACGAATAGGCGTACCGTGTAAGTCAAGCTCCTTACGAAACACTTTCTCTAGATATTTTTCATAATGCTTGGGTATAGCCGAAGTTTGATTGCCATGTATCACAATAATGGGGGGGTTATGGCCACCAGCATGCGCATAACGTAACTTAATACGACGTCCATTAATGAGCGGTGGCTGATGTTGCGACACAGCAAACTCAAGAATCTGTGTGAGGTAATTTGTTGTTAATTTACCTGTCGCCGATTGATACGCTTTATGAACTGATTTATATAGCGTACCGACGCCTGTACCATGTAACGCAGAAATAAAATGCGTATCGGCAAAGTCTATAAAACGTAAACGACGATCTAGCTCACTTTTAATATGCGCTTTATGCTCTTCATCTAGGTTATCCCATTTATTTAACGCAACAACTAATGCACGACCAGAATCTAAAACATGCCCCATTAAGTGTAAATCTTGATCAACGATGCCTTCTTGAGCGTCCATCACCAAAATAACCACATTAGCGTCATCAATCGCTTGCAATGTTTTAACAATTGAGAATTTTTCAACTGATAACTTAACGTTTTTACGCTTGCGGATACCGGCCGTATCAATAATGGTGTAAGGCTCGCCATTACGTTCGTACTCGATATAAATACTATCCCGTGTAGTACCGGGCATATCGTAAACCACCACACGGTCTTCACCGAGTAAACGGTTTACTAGCGTCGATTTACCCACATTCGGACGGCCAACAATAGCAAGCTTAATACCTTTTGGTGGCGCGACATCCTCTTCTACAGGTAACGTTAGCGTACCTAACACGTCCTCTAATAAGTTGCCTATACCACGACCTTGAACAGCAGCGATAGGTAGAACATCCCCTAGCCCTAATTCAAAAAACGGGGCGCACACAACTTCTTCATGTATGCCATCCACTTTATTTGCCACAACAAAAACGGATTTACCCGATTCACGTAAATACTGGCCAATTTGAATATCCGTTGAGGTTAACCCATCACGTGCGTCCACTAAAAATAAAACAATATCAGCTTCCTCAATGGCAAGTAAAGATTGCCCCGCCATGAAGCCATCAATACCTTCATCGTCACCTGTAATACCACCTGTATCCACAACCATGAAGCGCTTACCTTCATGGTTAGCCTCTCCATATTGACGGTCGCGTGTTAAACCAGAAAAGTTAGCAACGAGCGCGTTGCGGGTACGAGTAAGACGATTAAACAATGTTGATTTACCAACATTGGGTCTGCCAACTAAGGCAATAGTGGGTAACATATAAACTCTCTAAATAAAAAAGGCAGATGGCGAAGCCACTGCCCTAAAACGTGCTTAAACACAAAATAAAAATACTCAGTAGTAGTAAAACTACTCAGCTAAGGTGTAATAACTCAAAACACCATTATTTGATAACAACAATACACCCTCATTATGGGTGACAGGCGCAGCTTTAAAAGCTTTACCTTTAGGTTTGATACGGGCAATAAAATTGCCGCTGTCTTTATTAAAGACATGCATAAACCCTTTTTTATCGATACTGATTAGTGCATCACCCATCACCGCAGGCGCGCCTAACTGTCGTCGAAGAAGTTGTTCGTTCTCCCAATTAAGCGAACCATCAGTGCGATTTAATGCAGCCACTTTACCTTGATCAGTCACGACATATACCTGCGAATAATCTACAGCGGGTGCGGTGTACCCAGCGATATCTGATTTCCAGATCACGCGACCTGCACCACGGGCGATAGCCATTGTACTGCCTTGAAAAGCTGATGTGTAAATATAAGCACTGTTTAAAACAGGCTGGCCATCAATATCGACCATTTTTTGCAAATCATGCTTTCCTTTGGGCTGTGCGATGCGTACTTCCCAACCGACAGAGCCATCAGAAGGAGAAAAGGATAATAGCTGACCATTATCAAAAGCAGCAATCACTTGTGATGGTGTCAATACAGGCGATGCGGTACCACGCAATGTCAAAGAAGGTGAGACGTGGTCATGTGACCATTGTAATTCACCTGTTTGGGCATCAAAGGCAAATAACTTGGCATCAATAGTCGTAGCAGCAACAATACTGCCGTTTGTTTGCGGAGCAGCTAAAATCTCACTGGACGCTTGTGCACGCCATTTTTCGGTACCTGTTGAGGCGTCAAGCGCTATGACTTCGCCATCGTACGTACCCAGTAACACCAAATCAAAGCCAGCGCCTACGGCACCAGAAATAGCGGTTTTCAAGCTTACCTTCCATGTGGTTTTGCCTGTTTCAGTATCGATCGCTTTCACATTACCACGAGTATCAGACGCATAAACCACGCCACCATCAACAGCTGGGCTAAGCTTGACGTAACGCCTATCTTGGCCTTTGCCTATTTTCACTGACCACTGTTTTTTTACTTTTGCTGTTTGTTCTATGTCGGGCAAAGGTAAAGGTTTGAGGTTTTTTGATTTTTTGCTGGCACAACTTGCAAGCAAAAGCGCGCAAGCTAATAGGCTAACACGCAAAAAAAATAGACCTGCAGAAGCAGGCCTACCTTTTAAAAGAGACAAAAAAAGCATTAAGCGTTCTCCGGCTCAGCATTAGCTTTAGAAGCTTTAACGCTTGATGTCGCTGTCGATTTCTCTTTTAATTCAAGAATACCACGGCGTTGAAAATCTAGTGGGCCGAGCGACTCTAAAGCTGCTTTATACTGACTATTAGCTGTTGCCATATCACCTTGAGCCAGAGCAATGTCACCGCGAATTTCAGTGAATGTGCCTTTAAACGCTTCGTTATCAACTGCACTAACCAATACCAATGCATCATCGAACTTCTTTTGTTCGATCAATACTTTTGCTAAACGGGCTTTAGCGATGGCTTTTACACCGTCATTTGCACCATTTTGCACAACGCTTTGTAATGCACTTGCAGCATCATCTAAACGCTTATTTTCAACATCAACGCGCGCTTTTAATAATAACGACAAATCGTTGTATAGCGTATCGCCATAGTCACTGCTTAATGTTTGTGATTGCGCTAAAATCGTTTTTGCCGTTGCATCATCTATTTTAGGGCCGTTGGTATTCTCAAGTGCAGCCATAATAGGCCTAAATGCATCTGAACCAGACGCCGCCTCGGCTTCTTTATTAGATTCCCACATACCGTAGCCTACATAGGCTAAGCCCGCAATAATAATAGGGACAAAAAACATTAAGAAATTATCTTTGAGCCATTGTTTGATTGTTTCTATTTGTTCTTCTTCTGTTAAATGGTCTGCCACGTTGCTCTCCTAAAAAATACGCTCTAAATCGGTTTGTTTTATTGTTGTTTGGGGCTTCTCATCACGAAGATACTTCACTGTCACTTCGTTATTTTGCGCCTCGTTTTCGCCCAATAAAAGCGCAATACTTGCACCGCTTCTATCGGCTTTTTTCATCTGATTTTTAAAGCTACCGCCCCCGCAATGAGTCTGCACTTTAAGTGTGGGGTGAATTGTACGCAATTGTTCGGCCAGTAACAAAGCCTGAGTTGCAACATTACCCAGCGCTAGGATATACACATCAAGGCTTTCTAGCCAGTCATTAGGCACAAGATTTAACTCATCCACTAATAATGCTAAGCGTTCTTGCCCCATACCAAAGCCAAATGCCGAGGTAGGCTGACCACCTAACTGATTGACCAAGCTATCGTAACGGCCACCCGCACAAATGGTACCCTGCGAACCCAACGCATCGGTAACCCACTCAAATACGGTGTCATTATAGTAATCTAAGCCGCGTACTAAGCGCGGATTGACCACATAACGGATATTCGCGGCATCCAGTAAAGCCTGTAGTTGCGCAAAATGTGCTGTTGACTCGTCACTCAAATAATCACTGAGTTTAGGCGCATCGTTTAACAATGCCTGGGTGTTTTTGTCTTTACTGTCGAGAATTCTAAGCGGGTTTGAGCCTAAACGACGCTGGCTGTCTGCATCGAGCTGCTCTTTATTGGCTTCTAAAAACACAACAAGCTCTGCTTTGTAAGCTTCGCGCGCTTCACTTGAGCCCAAACAATTAATCTGTAGCTCAACATGCTTTTCAATACCCAATAATGCCCAAAGGCGCGCAGTGAGCATGAGTACTTCGGCTTCGATATCAGCGCTGCCAATACCAAAAATCTCAACGCCAAATTGATGAAACTGGCGCAAGCGACCCTTTTGGGGTTTTTCGTAACGAAACATGGGGCCGTGATACCACAACTTTTGAATAAGATTACCACGGTTAAACAAAAGCTGGTGTTGCTCACATGCACGCACGCACGATGCTGTACCCTCTGGCCGCAATGTAATACTTTCGTCATTTCTGTCGCTAAAGGTGTACATTTCTTTTTCGACAATATCGGTAACTTCACCAATAGATCGCTTGAACAGCGCGGTTTGCTCCAAAAGCGGAAAACGAATTTCTTGATAGCCATATTGTTTAAACACACCTGTCACAGTGTGCTCAAGGTATTGATAAATCGGGGTTTGTGCAGGCAGTAAATCATTCATACCACGCAGTGCTTGAATTTTTTTCACAGTGATCTCTTAAGCTTTCGCTCTTTTATTAGTCGTTACTAGTATTTACGCTTTCGCTATTATGTTTTTTTCGTCTTGTTCTTTTTGTTTAGCTTGCTCGCGGATAAGCGATTCTAAGCTATCAACAAGGGATTCATTTTCGAACTTTTGACTCGGCGCACCATTAACGTACACCAAGTTGCGCGGCGAACCGCCCGCCAAGCCAACATCGACTTCTTTGGCTTCCCCCGGCCCGTTGACCACACAGCCTATCACAGCCACATCTAACGGTGTGGTGATATCTTCTAAGCGCATCTCTAGCTCATTCATGGTTTTCACCACATCAAAGTTTTGTCTAGAGCAGCTCGGGCAGGCAATAAAATTAATACCCTTAGAGCGAATCTTAAGGCTTTTTAAAATATCCCAACCGACTTTTACTTCTTCTACTGGGTCAGCGGCTAATGATACACGCAAGGTGTCCCCAATGCCGTCCATTAATAGCATTCCCAATCCAACGGAGGATTTTACCGTGCCACCGCGCAGGCCGCCAGCCTCGGTGATACCTAAATGCAGAGGCTGCTCAATTTGTGTGGCTAACTTACGGTACGCTGCAACCGCCATAAACACATCGGACGCTTTTACACTGACTTTAAAATCGTGAAAATTTAAGCGGTCTAATATCTCGACGTGGCGCAGTGCCGACTCCACTAACGCATCTGGCGTAGGCTCACCGTATTTGGTCTGAATATCTTTTTCTAACGAACCGGCATTCACACCAATACGGATGGGAATACCTAGATCTCGCGCTTTATCTACAACCGCTAAAATACGTTTTTCACGGCCAATATTACCCGGATTAATGCGTAAACAATCGACACCTAAATCGGCAACACGTAACGCAATACGGTAATCAAAATGGATATCGGCTACCAGTGGTGCGTCTACTTGCTGGCGTATTTTGCCAAAAGCTTCGGCTGCATCCATAGAGGGAACCGAAACACGCACAATATCGGCACCTGCTTGCTCTAAGCGCTTAATTTGCGCAACCGTTGCCTCGACATCGGTGGTTTCAGTATTTGTCATGCTTTGTATGCTTATAGGCGCATCGCCGCCCACCGGCACATTACCGACCATAATTTGGCGGCTTTTTCTTCTTACAATTGGAGATTCAAAATGCATAATAAGGTAACTTTATTAACAATAATATGGAGAGCCGCTGGATGTGCGGCTTAAGTAATGCAATGGCTAAGGCGCGGCTGCAATAAAGCGTAAGGTGTTACGCCCCGCAACAGGCTGTATGTTATAAGGCTCGTTGTTAAGTAATAAAGATACCGCCTTAACGTTTCCAAGCATAATGCTAAATGGTGCATCGCCCTGTTGTACGTATGTTGTGCCCGCACGCTTCAACCCCACAAAGAGAGCACGATCATTACTGCTGATTTCAAGCCAACAATCTTCTGTAAACGTGAAGGTCAATGTGTCGGAACCATTGCTTTGCAAATCTGAACGATCATCTAAAGGCTCCGTCACTTTATCAACAGTGGCATCTGCAGTAATGCTTACCGCATCAGGTTTTATTATGCTCTCTGTTGTATCAAGCGAGCGGCTATTAGGCTGAGATAACAGTGCACCGTCTAATTTCGCTTTATCATTATGCGCTACATTACTGGAGGGAATGCCATTGCGTGATGCCGGCAGATTCTCAACACTCACGTCGCCAGATACTTTTTGTGAAAAGGGTGTGCCCTGCTTTGCTTGTATTGACGGCAAGACAGGTGTTGCCGTAGAAGCATGTTGATATTCACTCGGCGCATCAGAGGCTGCCTCAACCGTTAATGGGGCTGCTGAGTCGTCAAAAAGCGGTGAAGCAGAAATAACACCAGGCTTATTTGACGTATTAACCGACGCACTCACCTGATTTAGTTTACCGCTAGCAAACAAAAAAACAACAAGGAAAAGTGAGCACAATAAGATCAATACAATCAAGGCAAGCACTTTAGCACTGAATGTTTTTCGCTTGGGGCGTGAATAAGAATGTGAGAGCTTGGACTGCGATTTTGATACAAGTAAAGAATCGGTACCACGGTCTTGTTTAGCCTTAATACGTTTATGCGTATCTGGCTCACGGTGATACTCACTTATATAGGCGTTTACATCAACATCCAGCCAACTCGCATACTTGCGAATATAACCAACAACAAATGTATCGATACCTATTTTACTATACTCGCCGCGTTCAAACGCTTCGATACGGCTTTGAGGTAACGCTGAGAAAACAACAAAGTTGTCCAGCGTTAAGCCACGCGTCTCTCGTAGGGCCTTTAAACGCAAACCCACCGGTTCTTTGGCGAGCGGTGCATCGGCAGTTAAATATGTATTAGAATCATCAGACATAATATTTAAGGATATAAGAACCTGTTCAGTTAAAAGCCAACCACATAATAAAGTGACTTAATTTATACAGCTGCTGCGTCTATTTATCAGCCTACTTCTTCTCTTTAAATGACTGTTTATACAAAAGATACTCATTAGAGTACGGATAAAGATTTCTCAGCGCAAGAGCACTACTGGCTTTTTTATCGTGGTTACCAAAAATATCTTCAATGCGGATACTCAACCATAGGCTACGTGCAGTTGGTCTTTGATTGTTAGCTAAAAACTGATTTAGAAAAATTTGAGCGTGACTAAAGTCTTTATTCTCAAAGGCCAAACTGGCTAATTCAAGCGCAGGCTCTGGCATAGTTGAATTCAAGTTTAGCGCTAATTCAAAGGCTGCACGAGCACGCAATCTATCGTTTTCACTCAAAAAAATCAGACCTTTATAATAAAATGCGGCATAACGAGTTGCATACGTAATATCGTCAGATGCCAATGTAAAATAACGCAACGCTTCTTTAAATCGCTTTTGGCCATACAGATAACGGCCATAACTCATATAGACGCCCGCTTTAGAGAAATCAGCACGCGCATCAATGGCTTTTTTAAAGCTTTTTTCAGCGCGTTCAGGCTCACCGTTCTGCTGGTGAATCAATGCCATACCTTGATGCGCTTCAGCCGAGTTTTTGTCTAGCTTTAAGGCTGTGTCAAAAGCTCTTAAGGCGTTTTCTCTGTCTTTCTTTTTAAGGTACGCCATGCCCAACTTAACATTGGCTTCAGTTGCCCTTTGCTTATCAAATTGCGAACCACCATTGTTGCTGCTCACACAACCAGAGACAACCGCAACACCCGCCAGTAAGCAAGCTATCGCAGCCAGCTTGCTCAACGAACGATTTATAAAATGTAAAAAAACTGCCTTAGACATGTGTTCATCCTTAATCATAAAAATCAGTGCTATTCACTGACAGCAACAAGCTTAACTGGGATTAAATCAGCGCTGCTTTCTAATTGTTGTTGGTCTATTTTGTAACGTCGGCTGCGCGATGTTCTATCTTGCACCTGCCCAGCCAGTTGCCCACAAGCGGCATCAATATCATCACCACGTGTTGTACGTACAGTAGTAATATAGCCCGCATCAATCAAAACCTGTTGAAAACGCCTTAATGCATTGTTACTCACGCGCTTATAATTGGACAGGTTAAACGGATTAAATGGAATTAAATTAATTTTAACGGGAATATCTTTTAACAATACGGCAAGCTCTTGCGCATGCTCAACGCGGTCGTTGACGTGGTCAATCAGCGTATATTCAATTGTCATTTTGCGGCGGTTATCAGGTAAATTATCAATATAATTTTTAGCCGATGCCAATAATACTTCAATAGGATATTTCTTATTAATAGGGACAAGCTCATTACGTAACGCATTATTCGGTGCATGCAGCGAAATGGCTAAACACGCATCGGTATGCTCACCCAGCTTATCTAGAGCCGGTACAACACCCGATGTACTTAAGGTAACACGGCGTTTTGATAAACCGTACGCCATGTCATGCATCATTAAGTTCATGGAATCAACCACGTTATCAAAGTTTAATAAAGGTTCACCCATACCCATCATAACTACGTTGGTAATTCGCCTTGGCGCGCCCTCTTCAAACTGGTTAAACGATTTAGCTGCCTGCCAGACTTGACCAATAATTTCAGCGGCCGTTAAATCGCGATTAAAACCTTGCTTGCCCGTTGCACAAAAACTGCAATCTAGCGAGCACCCCACCTGTGAAGAAACACACAGCGTACCGCGCTCGTCGTCGGGGATAAAAACCGTTTCAACCGCATTTTCACCACTCACACGGATCAAAAATTTACGCGTACCGTCTTTTGAATCCCACTGCTGAATAACTTCAGGCGCTTCAATAACAGCAACCTCTTTAAGTTTTTCACGTAATGGCTTACTGATATTTGTCATTTCATCAAACGAGATCACTCCCATTTGATGAATCCACTTAAGCACCTGTGCAGCACGAAAACGCTTTTCGCCCATCTTTTCAAAAAAAGTTTCTAATTTGGCCTGAGGCAATCCTAAAAGATTGATTTTAGCAGGCACTGATTGTTCGATATCGGTCACAGGTGTTTACTCAAATAAAGTGGATCTAAAAAAGATTATGCATTTGATTAACCTTTTCTTGGGCGTTAATCAAACAAGCTAAGCGTGTAAATAAAGAGTAACTTAACTAAAAAACAATTCGCTTTCGTCAAAAAAGTAGCTGATTTCTCTTTTGGCTGATTCGGGTGAATCAGAACCGTGAACACTATTACGACCCATGGACTCGGCAAAGTCTTTACGAATAGTGCCAGGTTCGGCATTTTCAGGGTTAGTCGCACCCATAATGTCACGGTTAGCCTGTATGGCGTTTTCACCCTCAAGAACCTGTACAATCACAGGTGACGATGTCATAAATTCAACTAACTCACCAAAAAACGGACGGCCTTTATGTTCAGCATAAAAGCCTTCAGCCTGCTCTTGTGAAAGATGCAACATTTTTGAACCTGCAATACGTAGGCCACGGCTCTCAAAACAGCTAACGACTTTACCAATAATATTACGCTCGGTAGCATCGGGTTTGATAATTGATAATGTTTGTTCAACAGGCATAAAAATCCTTAAATAGGGTAGATGGTTTCGAATGGCCAGATAAAATGAGCCATTTGAGATATAAATTTTTGGCGATTATACGTGTAAAACACCATAAATAGTACGCCTGATTAATAGGTTTAGTGAAACAACATGCTAAAAATACATTTAGACAAGAGCACCCACTATTTAAACATCGCGCAATGCTCTTTACGCCACGCCTTATTATAGATTAGCGCCAAATCGCGATTTAGCGCTTTTAACTCTTGCCTGAATTAAAAGCTTTCTGTACTATGCGCCCCAGTTGCCAGCGTGGTGGAATTGGTAGACACAGGGGATGAACTACGTGTCTTAAAAAAATGAGTCCCACTTGCTAGTAATAGCAAGTTAAAAACTGGATGAACTGTCTGGAAGGCTAAGGGTGCAAACCTAGGCTGATCAGCAGCCAAGCGCACAGAGTGCGAAGGTTCAACGACTACCTGAGCAATAGCAATATAGCTTAATAACAGGAAGTAACTTGGGTTAGTATCCAAGTGAAACAGCGTCCAGCCCCTTACTAGAACGCTTAATAAGGGTGATGATATAGTCTGGCTACATCGAAAGGTGATAGGTTACGTCAAAATCCCCCGGCTTCACGGCTGTGTCGGTTCGAGTCCGACCGCTGGTACCATACAACAAAAACCGCTTATAATATTTTAACTATAAGCGGTTTTTTTATGCCTGTTTTATGCCTGTTTTATGCCTGTAAGCATAGCCGATGCACTTTTTTTAAAAATCATGCCTACAGTCGATAATCGATATTAAACGCCAACACTTTTATATCTTCTAATTCAGTAGCTAAGATTGCCCGGTATTCTATATTAAATAAGGTTTTGCTATTTACACGTAAACCCGCACCTACCCCAAACGACTGGCCTGACGCTGATGATTGTGTATTACCATTAGAAAACTCATTTCTCAATGTGACAGTGGATCCACCCGCAAGCAAATACAGCTTAGCAATAGGACTACTCACCTCCGCACGATAATACAGGGAGTAGTAACGATCAAAGCTCAAGGTGGCAAAAGCCGCACGACCATCTGCATCTGTTTCACCCGTCGCATAAGGCTCCTCCACAAGGCTTGCACCTGTTCTCGCCTCTAAACTAAAAATATTATTGTATTTATAACCCGCTATTAGCTCAGCAATTTTGAGATTAACACGATCACCTTCAAAATTATCCACACCAATATCGGTCGATCCGCCAAAACCTACCCCTAAATAAGGGCCTTGTTTAAAATCGGCCACCGCTAAACCAGACCACCCAAGCAATGCAAGTAACAAAAACAATCTCATCAATCAATCCATCATCCAAAACCGAGCAATGAAAATCACATCGGTTTAATTATATTAAATTTACTTTTTTAGCCCTAACAACCCGAACTTGGCAGCTTCTCATTAACGTAACCACAAGACAGGTCTTGTGCTGTTAATCATAGCAACATAACCCAATTCTCTTATGCGTTTCAAACAAAGTTCACATCCTGCCTCATTAAACATACCAATCACACCAACCAAATTATAGACACCAATAAACCTTTGCCAATTTTAGCTAGGTAAAATTGGCAATACATCACTTCCTATACCGGTTTGATATGGCCTTCTTGTAAGCAAATAACAAGACAGAGAGTATGACCGCACCGCCCAACCGATTATATCAACCCACTTATCGATCATCTCTTATCATCTTAGCAAGACACACTCAAAGTGACTGCCAATCGTGACATAACTGGCAGACGAAAAATCATTTACCCGTAATCATAAATACGCCCAATAAAAAGCTTCTGCAAATAACATTATCGACTTACACTTCTACCGCACCTAACCGTTTGATAACACGGGAAGGCCCACTAAACCGAAGCGCCAAAATATTAAAGAGACGACCATGACATTAGATATTGCAATATGGATAGGGATTGTATTTTGCTTAACTCAATCGGCTATTTTTTCTGGCTTGAACTTGGCTTTTTTCAGTCTAAGTAGACTGCAACTTGAAGTTGAGGCAAGACAAGGCAATAAAAATGCCGCCACGATACTAAAGATGCGTGAAGATTCCAACTTCTTACTCTCTACGATTTTATGGGGCAATGTTTCTATTAACGTACTGCTCACCCTACTTTCCGACTCTGTTTTAGTCGGCGCATACTCATTTTTATTTTCGGCTGTTGCCATCACATTTTTAGGTGAGATATTCCCCCAGGCATACTTTTCACGCAATGCACTCAAAGTAGCCTCTAAACTCACGCCAATTATTCGCTTTTATCAAGTTATATTATTTCCAGTGGCAAAAATCACATCACTGATCTTAGATGGATGGCTAGGCCGTGAAGGCATCACCTATTTTAGAGAAAAAGAGTTATCAGCAATTATTCATGCCCATGTTGAAGCTGAAGAAACCGATGTTGAGCATGTACGCGGTATCGGTGCATTAAATTTTTTGCAAATAGACCAAATTACCGTCAATGATGAAGGCGAGCCACTCGACCCCAAAAGCACACTCACCTTACCGTGTAAACTCGACCTTCCCATACTGCCCGATCAAGGCACGCCAGAATTTAAAGCATTTGTTAATAACGTCAATGCATCGGGCCATAAGTGGGTATTACTCGTGAATAAAGATGAAAAACCATTATTGATGATTGATGCCGACGGCTTTTTACGCTCAACAATTAACGAGCAAACCCCCATCGACCCTTACAGCTTTTGCCACAGGCCACTCATTATAGACGATGGCACATGCACACTTGGCGACGCATTACAGCGACTCAAAATAGCGCAAATGCTCGACCCGCAATCTGATGACGTTTTACATTCTGATGTTATTTTAGTCTGGTCCCAAAACGAGCCGCCACGCGTTATTACTGGGGCCGACATACTAGGTAGGCTATTAAAAGGCATTGGCGATAGCACCAATGATGTAAATACAGATCAGGATAAACCCCATATAACCATGCCCGAACACTTAAGCTAAGCAAACCCAAAGGCGGCCAGTCAAACGATTTATTACATTCCGAGCAATAGCGATACGAACCGCTGCATTATTGTATTTGAAAAGGTATACTAGCGGTTTTATCATACTCAATTTGTGAATGTAATTTCTATGGATAAAACCTACCAGCCAAATGCGATTGAAACACCCCTATACGAAAACTGGGAGTCTAAAAACTACTTTGCCCCAAGCGGTAAAGGCGACCCCTATTCGATAATGATTCCACCGCCCAACGTGACCGGCAGTTTACATATGGGCCACGGTTTTCAAGAAAGCATCATGGATGCCCTAATACGCTACCAGCGCATGCAAGGCAAAAATACGCTTTGGCAAGTGGGCACCGACCACGCAGGTATTGCCACTCAAATGGTGGTAGAGCGTTTACTCGAAGCGCAAGGTGTTACCCGCCACGACCTAGGCCGTGAAAAATTTATTGAAAAAGTATGGGAATGGAAAGAAGAAAGCGGCGGTAATATTACCCGTCAACTTCGCCGCTTAGGCGCATCGCCCGACTGGAGCCGCGAACGCTTCACTATGGACGACGGCTTCTACAAAGCCGTACAAGAAACCTTCGTCACCATGTACGAAGACGGCCTCATTTATCGCGGCAAACGCCTCGTTAACTGGGATCCAAAACTGCACACCGCCATCTCTGACTTAGAAGTACTCAGCGAAGAAGAAAACGGCCACATGTGGCACTTCACCTACCCACTTACCGATGGCTCAGGTACATTAGTTGTAGCAACCACACGACCCGAAACCATGCTCGGCGATAGTGCCGTTGCCGTTCACCCAGAAGATGCACGCTATAAAGATTTTATTGGCAAAACCATCACCCTGCCGTTAACCGGCCGCGAAATACCCATTATTGCCGACGATTACGTCGACAAAGATTTTGGCACCGGCTGCGTTAAAATCACACCTGCACATGATTTTAACGATTACGAAATGGGCCAACGCCACAACCTGCCACTGATCAATATTTTTGATGATAACGCCCACATCAACAGCACGGCACCAGAGCCCTATATTGGCTTAGAGCGTTTTGAAGCACGCAAAAAAATCGTTGCCGATTTAGACGCCCTTGGCTTGTTAGTCAAAGTCGATGACCACAAATTAAAAGTACCACGCGGAGACCGCAGCGGCGTGGTTATCGAACCCTACCTCACCAACCAATGGTACGTGAGCACATCACAACTTGCCGACGGCGCAATCAAAGCGGTAGAAGATGGCGATATTAACTTTGTGCCCAAGCAATACGAAAACATGTATTTCTCGTGGATGCGCGACATTCAAGATTGGTGTATCTCACGCCAGTTATGGTGGGGCCACCGCATTCCTGCATGGTACGACGACGAAGGCAAAGTCTATGTGGGCCGCGACGAAGCCGAAGTACGCGCAAAACACAACCTAGACGACAGCATTCATTTAAAACAAGATAACGACGTGCTCGACACGTGGTTCTCGTCGGGCTTATGGACATTTGGCACGCTAGGTTGGCCAGAAGATACCGAGCTACTAAAAACCTTCCACCCTTCATCGGTACTGGTCACTGGTTTTGATATTATCTTCTTTTGGGTGGCTCGCATGATTATGCTGACCCTGCACTTTAAAAAAGAAGTCCCGTTTAAAACGGTATACGTGCATGGTTTAGTCCGCGATAGCCAAGGCCAAAAAATGAGTAAATCGAAGGGTAACGTACTCGACCCTATCGACTTAATCGACGGCATCGACTTAGAAACACTTGTTACCAAGCGAACAGCAGGCATGCAAGTGCCTAAAATGCGCGCCAAAATCGAAAAACAAACGCGCAAAGAATTCCCCGATGGCATCGATGGCTACGGCACCGACGCACTGCGCTTTACCTACTACTCACTCGCATCCACTGGCCGCGACATTAACTTTGACGTAGGCCGCATAGAAGGCTTCAGAAATTTCTGTAATAAGTTATGGAATGCCGCAAACTACGTCTTAATGAATACCGAAGGCGAAAATTGCGACCAAAACAACAGCGAAAGTTACACGCTATCGCTCGCCGATAAATGGATTATCTCGCGCCTACAACAAACCGAACAAGCCGTAGAAGACGGTTTTGCAAACTACCGACTCGACCTTGCCTCACAAGCATTATACGACTTTATCTGGAAAGACTACTGCGATTGGTATCTCGAACTCACCAAACCCGTACTGTGGGACGAAAACGCCAGCAACGATGTAAAAATAGGCACGCGTCGCACATTAATACGCGTACTCGAAACCACATTACGCTTAGCGCACCCGTTAATGCCTTTTATCACCGAAGAAATCTGGCAACGCGTGAAAACACTGGCTGGCACCGAAGGTGACACCATTATGCTCGCGGCCTACCCAAAAGCCGACGAAAGTAAAATAGACGAGCAAGCCAGCAGCGATATTGAATGGCTTAAGGCCGTTATTCTTGGCGTGCGAACCATTCGAGGCGAAATGAACATTTCACCCGCGAAAAAACTCACGGTATACGTAACCGATGGCGACGACAACGACAAACGCTGCCTTGAACAAAACAGCCCGTTCTTACGCAAACTGGCCGCACTAGAAGACATCAGCTACCTAGCCAATAAAGATGACCTGCCCCTAAGCGCAACATCACTCGTAGGCAAACTAGAAGTGCATGTACCTATGGCAGGCAATATTGATACACAAGCCGAACTTGCACGTTTAGATAAGGAACTCGCCAAGCTTGAAAAAACAATCGGCGGCTTAAAAGGCAAACTCGGCAACGCCAACTTTGTCGACAAAGCCCCTGCTGACGTCGTAGCAAAAGAACAAGCTCGCCTCAGTGAAGCGGAAATTGCACTAGAAAAAATGGCCAAGCAACGCGACACTATTGCCGCGCTGTAACAACCAACCACAAATACCATAAGCAGCATAAAAAAACCCCGCCAAGATTAAACAACTTGGCGGGGTTTTTTGTGCATGCGAAATAGAAATACAGAAAGTCAAAGAGCAGAACATTTATGAACCCCCTCGAATACCCTTTGAGGGGAAACTTGTTGGCTACGAGATTGAGTTATGACTTGGGTTTAGACATAGTTAAACTGCTGTCAAATTTATGGATGTTTTGTTTTTTTCTCATGTTTTTTCTCAAAAAAATTAACGAGGAGATCAAGCTGACATAAACTCCCCGAAGGGCTCGGCCTCCAGCAAGTTGATGCTGCGTTGACTTACTCGTTAAGGAGTATGACTATTAACCTCAAAGCCACATTACCTCCGATAGCTGAAGGTTACGCAGAGGCAATGTAGACTTATAAAGAGATATCTATAAAGCACCCTGATGCTGTAGGTGCTTAACATATTCATTTGTTATCTTGAAATAATCGCAGAGTTTAGATTTTCTCTATCAATTACCATAAGAGAAAATGGAGTATCACTAGAATAAAGATATCGATTAGTTTGCAAGTCGAAAGCCATATTATTTTTTCTTATTCTTATCCCTGAGGAATAAGGGCCTTTTACATCAGTAGATTGAAATACGCGTGTCAGCTGATTAGAGAGCGTATTCACTTCAAAAATATCACCTGAACTCGAATAAACAAATGAAAGTGTATTATCCTTGTTTGTTGATATAAAGTCGGCACTATCTGATCCTGAAGTACTAAAAGACTCAGAAACAGTAGCTAATAATTCAGGTTGCGCATTATTGTTAGCAAGAAAAAATATTTTTAAAGCAAGGTTTCGATTAGTTCTATCATCGCTGCCAACAGTAACAGTAAAGTAAAGGCCGTTATCCCCATATACATCTTTTACAAGAGTATTCTCACCAAATGCATTATCTAAAGTATTAGCATAAAAAGAGCTTACCTCACCATTATCGACATTAACCGATACAATATTTATTTCACGGGGAAAATTATATTCAAACAATAATACTCGATTATCACTTTCATCATAAAGTATCTTGTCGGCGCCTATTTCAATATTTTCGGCTATAACAGTTAATTCGCCAGTCGATATATCAATTTGAGCAAGAGCGCTATTAACCTGATTCAACTCAGGGTCAACTATATAAGTAAAAAATACCCGATTATTGGCTATATCTATAGTGCTTTGACTAATGGCATTAGGCAAAATATTTTTATTAGGTGTAACTAGAGTTGTTCTTTCTCCAGTTAAGGTATTCACACTACGTAATTCTCTGGCAAAAATATCGAAAAGAAAAATATTATTATTGTTAACAGCAATAGAATTAGAAAAACGAATACTATTACCTGTTGACACTCTATGCCGATTTAAACTGTCTGTTTCAAGCGACACAAGATCTTGAGATTGAATATCGCCACTTGAAATACTAGTAGAGAACAGTTTATCTGAAACAGAATCAAACACTATATTTGTTGGGCGATGATAAAAGTCAAGCAAGCTTAAACTATCTCTAGTTACTACAGAGCGGACACCCGTAACGATATCGACAGCATAAATAACGGGATCAAAATTTTCTGCGAAGCTTAATGCGCCAGATAATAATAATCGTTGATTCTTTTTATCAATAGCCAAACCATTAATGGCATATAAAGACGGCAAACCATCCTGTTCATTAGTGCTTAATATTTTCAAGTTACTGCCATCTTCATCCAAAACAATAACAGCACCTAGCGGCGTCGTTCCAAAAAATCTGGTAGTACTTGTAGAAACGTAAACCTGCCCTTGAGCATATTCGATATACTGTAATCTTTGGTGGATTTCTAGCTCAGAAGCTCTCTCGCTAAGATTAGAAAAGAATTCTTCTGCTGTTTTATTTTGCATATCTACTTTTACAATACCCCCATTATGAAGTACATATAAAAACTTGGCTTCAGTATCGATGACTAAATCTTCCCATCGAGCTCTAGCAACTAGATCTTTCAACTCAACGACAACATCAAATTCATCAGTTATTAGATTGTATGCCCATACCACTTGATTACTACGATCGAGGATATAGGCAATATCGTTTGCAATATCAATTTGAATAGCTGTAGGTGATGGCGTTAATCTAAAGTCAGTCTCCCATGTATTCATATCAGTGATAACAGTGACAGCTTCAGTTGTCATATCAACCTTAAGAAATTCTTTTGTTGCTGAATCAATATAGTAGACCCTATTACTGGCTGTATCAGGAAAAACATCTCTAGGCAGTATGGGTAGCTTACGGCGCTGTACGACAACATCTTTTGTTAAAATATTGCCAGCGGTATCTTGTGCTTCAAAAGTAAACGTATTTATGCCGAATTCTAAATCAACATTTGCAGCCCACTCGCCTGCATTTTGAGTCACAATAAGAGCATTACTATTTTGGTCATGTAACGTTAACGATGCAACATCAGAAAGCTCATCGCTGACTGTGCCACGCAGTAAGGTAGATGCTTCATCTGTTAAGCTTTCAACAGCAGGGTATAGCACTTTAAGCATGGGTTCGGTAAGGTCAGCTGCGGTGACAGAAAAAGTATCTGATACGCCACCCACCGTAAGAATTGATTCTGTGGTTTCACTTAATATTGCAGAAGAAATAAGCCGAACTTGAATAGTTTGGTTTGGCGCGAGCATACCTTGGCTGGAGACATAATCAGCGCCATCAATACTGTACTCGCCACCTTCGATACTCACCCCTGTTACGGTATCAAACCCCGTTAACATAATTGATGAAGATTCTACCGACGTTAACGGGCTAGCAGTTGATGTCTCGCCTAAGTTAAACGCATCGGGAGTAATGTCACTAGGTATAACAACTGGATCGGTTAATGGGTCTGTGACTGCACTTTCGGTAGCATCTTCCCCGCCACCACATGCAGTTAGGGCCACTAATAAAAGAGTGTAACAAAAATTGCGTAACATTTTAATTCTCCAAATCCGTTTGGGACGAAATTGTCCATTCATTAATTCGTGGGCGAGTATAAACAATAGACATCCTAAATGATATCACGAAAATTAGAGCGAAAATTAGGACACCCATAAATTGTAAACGCCAAACCAACCACACCCTAGACAATCTCAACACGCCAAGGCATCAACTCGTCTAAGTTATCCTTCGTCGTCATGTTCGGTAGCCGTGTAAACACCTGCTTCAGATATTCATACGGGTTCACGCCATTGGCTTTGGCTGTTTCGATGAGGCTGTATAAATTCGCACTCGCGTTTGCACCAGCTTGGCTTTTTGCAAACATCCAGTTTTTTCTGCCA
>CAKZUG010000095.1 GCA_937920545.1 uncultured Saccharophagus sp. | reverse complement strand
CGATTAAGCCATTTATACAAGCTTTCCAAGATATGATCAAATATTTTACCCACACTCATGCTATTTCCGCTGAGTGCAAAGTAATGTCTAAAACCTTGTACCTTTTGGTTTAACTTAGGAATAAATCGCTCTAACCGTGTGTGACGATTGACCTTGATCCAGTTATAAAAGTTAACCAGTGCCGCTTTATGCTTTTTCGGTGATGTCTTTCTTCTCACCCGCCGCTCACCTTTAAAATCCGTATCCCAGTAAAATTGGAATCCCAGAAATTCAAAGGCAAAGCGTTGATTGGGATGGAAGCGACTAAACCGTTTTATCGATGTTTTCTCGGGGGCGACTTCTAAATTAAACTTCTTCAGTCGCGCACCAAGATTCGAGTAAAATGCCATGGCTTCCCTGCGGTATTGAAACGCCACAACAAAATCATCCGCATAGCGAATCAACATAGCCTTACCTAGCAGCTTTGGTTTAATGCGACGTTCAAACCAAATATCCAATGCATAATGCAAATAAATATTCGCCAGTATGGGGCTGATAACCCCGCCTTGCGGCGTGCCTGACTGAGGCTTTTGATGCTGACCCTCAGGTTCTACAACGCGTGCTTTTAACCACTGGTTAATTAAGTTCAGTAGCCGCTCATCGTCGATGCGCTGCCTGAGCATTTTCATTAACCAAGCATGGTCCATGTTATCAAAGAAGCCTTTAATGTCTGCTTCGACAACGTAACCATAGCGGCCATATTGCAAGTTTAATTGCAGGCTGTGCACGGCTTGTTGGGCACTTTTATTCGGTCGATAACCATAGCTACTTGTTAGAAAATCTTGCTCCCAAATGCATTGCAATATATCCGCAACGCTTTGCTGAACAATTTTATCTTCCAGAGTGGGCAAACCTAAAGGGCGCTGTTTTCCGTTGGCTTTTGGGATATACACACGCTTCACATCATTGGCTCGGTAACGGTTGTCTTTGAGCTTTTGAGCTAGCGTATTTATATTGTGCGCCAGCGACTTCTTATACTCTTTGGCTCCTACACCATCGATACCCGCTGCCGACTTTTTATTAAGGTGTAACCACGCACGATACAACGCATCGGTTTTCAATGTTCCAAACATATTTTGAAAACGATGCTTCGGGTGGGTTTGTGCTTTACATGCTATGGCGTTTAATTCGGTTTTCATAGTGATTCCAGCCCGACATTGTCCGGACTATGTGTCTGTTAAACGCCGCGATATGATTGTCAGCCCCTTCGCCATGTAGACGGCTTTCCCGCCCTCAGACTACTATGAGCTGATCCGACTTCCGAGAGGCCATCGTTCGCCTCGCTTTTTACTCAGCAGCCCTACCCAATCCATTGGGAACGCTCTCGGATCTCACAAGTTCCTGTCAAAACTCTATATACATGCCACGGCTTGATAACTCCGCTAGGTCGCCACAATCTTGCCTTGAATAAAACGATTTTTTTTTTTTTAAATTAATTAAGAAAGAAAAAAAAAACTCATTCATTCATTCCATTTGTAAAACGATTGCTTTGCATGGACTTCGATGGCGTTACAAACCTCGTCACCTAAAATTCGCTATTTTCGGAGCGATACCAGCACTTCAGGGCCACGGCAGCCCCTATGGCCTATATATTTCTCTGTCTACGCTTCACATTGATTGTTCGCTCGTGCATCCCGCAACACAAATAATCCTAATTTAAAGCTCCGCACAACGCGTAAGACTCGATACGGGTGAGTGGCTAGCTCTTACCCGACAGGGACTTTCACCCTGCAAGTTCTGACAAGCTTTCTTGTCGCACTAACGCCGCAATTACCGGCGGGAACGGAGTTGGTTAAAGTGTGCTATTAAAGCACACTTTAAGCGACGCAGTGGACGTCCGGTAGATTGCTTTGTTAAATGCCTTTTGTTACACTTATGTATGACATTGTATTACATATAAAGCTATTAGGTGACATTATGAAGACTGAAATGTTAAGTACCCGTATAGACCACGATACCAAGTTAGCGTTTACCAACGTATGCGAAGGCATGGGCTTAAGCACCTCTCAGGCCCTAAAGCTATTTGCTAAAGCTGTAGTTAACTATGGGGGCATACCGTTTGAGCTTAAGGCCAAAGCGCCAAACGATTTGACTATTGCCGCAATTGAAGAACTTGAATCGGGTAACGGAAAGAAAGCTAAAGACGTGGAGCAGCTTTTTACAGATTTGGAAATTGGTAATATTAAATAATGCTAGCTCTCGAATACTCGACGCAGTTTAAAAAAGATTTTAAAAAAATAGCCAAGCTACCAATCCCTGATGTGGTAGAAGTTGGGCATGTCATTAAACAGTTGCAACTTGGCAATGAATTAGCAGAAAAATATGTAGACCACCCACTTTCTGGAAATTGGCAGGGCTATCGAGATTGCCATGTAAAGCCTGACCTAGTACTCATTTATAAATCAGAAGATGGAACCTTAAAACTAGCCCGTATCGGGAGCCATAGCGAGTTGTTCCGATAGGGCATGTAACGCCACTATTAACGGCAAATTGTAGTTGGTTGGTTTTTTATGCTAACAAGCATAAAAAACGAGCGACGGAAATGACGTCCGGTATATAGTTTTGTTAGATTTTGATACGCGATACACCTTTGGCAGTGCAAACCCTATAAATACAACAAACATTTAAGCTTTAGTGTACTGCAAAAAATACGACAAGAACAACCAAAACGCCCTGCAACCTTGATTGAAATTAGAGGCTAATTACCTGAAGAGTAAATTGCGGTTAATGAACACGAGAACCAATAAACCGCTAAATAAAATGCGTTAAGCTAAAATGACATTCAAACAATATTAAAAGCAAAAGCCAACCAAATAACACTTCGCCAAAATTATAACGCCACTATTAACGGCAAATTGTAGTTGATTGGCTTTTTATGCTAATAAGCATAAAAAACGAGCGACGGAAATGACGTCCGGTATATAGTTTTGTTAGATTTTGATACGCGGTACACCTTTGGCAGTGAAAACCCGATAAATACAACAAAAATTTAAACTTTAGTGTACTGCAAAAAATACGACAAGAACAACCAAAACGCCCTGTAACCTTGCTTGAAATTAGAGGCTAATTACTTGAAGAGTAAATTGCGGTTAATGAACACGAGAACTAATAAACCGCTAAATAAAAGGCGCAATGCTAAAACAATATTCAAACAACTTTACAAGCAAAAGCTAACCAAATAACACTTCGCCAAAATTATAACGCCAAGCTCACCTGCAGTTTTTGCGGAGAGCAATTGTGTAAAATGGAGCTACGCGACATACACAATTGAGCGTAGCAAAAAATGTCAGGTGCAGCTTTTTGTTATGCTTTACCTTTTAGTAAACCTAACCTTTTCAAAATTATTCTGATTGAGTATTTTAAGAACAGAAGGTCTATCTATTTCACCATTCCCGCTGCTTATCACCTCGTCAATAGCTTCGTTCAAAAAATTAAATACAGCTTCGGCCGTTGGCTCACTATTTTTAATACACGAATCAAGAGTCTTTTGTGCGCGAGCCTCAAATTGAGTTCTCATGCCTAAGACAGCAACTTTATCTGAAGGGATTTCCTCTCTTACTATACCAATCTCATAAACCCCGTCTAAGTTTAACTCAAGCTTCATTCTAAATGTGAATAGCTTATGTATTTTGTTTACAGGGCAAAATGCCCCCGCTGCAAATTCCGTATACATCGACTTCAAGTCGTTTTCGTCAAGCTTGTATTGTTTTGCTGATGTTAGAGACTCCCGAATCGAATATTCGATATTATCGATAATGGTATCAGCAGTGATGACAGCATCCATATCTGAGTGGAGAAACATATTTTCATCCCATTGATCAATACCTGCATTCTTCTCTAATGGGTTTTTCTGGCAATGCCTTATCACAGTATATTTCCCGACACCATCCTCATCTCGAATGTGCGTAATTCTGAGATGCCCTAGATGCTCAGTAATGCTATTCATGACATGCTGCGCTGTTAACGTACTCCCGGCAATTGCTACAAAGCAACAACCTTCATAGTAGGGGCTCATATAACTATGAAAGTATTCTCCAACAAAATATGGTTCCCATACTTTTACAAGAATCGAATATGTCTTTTTAAAACCACCCAACAGCGTCTTGTATCCAGAAGATAGTGGCTTAGTAATCGCAGAATCTGCCGCAACGAACAAACCGGCTTGCTTTAGCTTACTATCCTTAATCCCAGTCCAAGCTGATGAGTAATCTGGGCTTTTTTCTAAATTATGCCCCGCAATAACTAAAGTCATGTTAATTCTCGTGTTCAGCCTTTCGGCCTGCAGTCATGGTAGAACGCCCCATCGCTGAGACGCCCCCACACAGATCCGGACGTGCGGAATTACCGCATCCGGCTCCTCAATAATATCATTGCCCGTGTAAAACTCAGGCACCTTAATACCAGTCTACTAATGCATGCGGTTTTCGCACGCGCATCGACTGGAACCCAAAATGGTTTAACATCCGCTTTAATCCTTGCCATGTGTAACTTTTACGCTGACTTCGTCGATTAAGCCATTTATACAAGCTTTCCAAGATATGATCAAATATTTTACCCACACTCATGCTATTTCCGCTGAGTGCAAAGTAATGTCTAAAACCTTGTACCTTTTGGTTTAACTTAGGAATAAATCGCTCTAACCGTGTG
>CAKZUG010000094.1 GCA_937920545.1 uncultured Saccharophagus sp. | reverse complement strand
CAAAGCACCTGCCAAACTAAACTGGTGAACCGAGATATCATAGCGCTCAACATCATTACCACCTTCAAAAGAAGCCGGCTGATCAGCTTCTTGGTAGTTAGTAAAACGATAACTGGCCGTTGTTTTCTCAGGCAAGTACTGTGCATTTGCTACCTGAGCATTCATACCTGGTAAAACTAATGCCGCAGCGGTTAAAGCTGATAATTTTTTGCTTTTTTGTTCCAATGTCCCATCCTCAAATATATTTGGGCTAACAGAAAGTGTTCCGCTAGCCCAAAATCACATCAACATATGTCGATTTAATTACAGCCACAACCACCGCCAGAAACAGCAGAACCAGAAGATGATCCTTCTTTGGCAAAATAAACATGGTCGCGAAGGCGTTGCTCTAAAGGATCAGGTACAAAGCCCATTTCAGGCCTAGATAAATCGCCTTTTTCCCACGCACCCACATTGGTACACGCCGAGACATAAAAACAAAACAATAAAATACTACCTAGCTTTAACAACTCTTTCATTATTACGCGCCTGATAAATTCTTTTTAATGAGTTCTACAATTTTTTCACGATCTTTCTTTTTAAAACCAACATGTTTATAAATAACTTTGCCTGTTGGGTCTAGCAAGTAGGCTGTCGGCATACCTTTAACGTCATACGCTTTGGGCATCTGGCCTTTTGGGTCTAGTAATACTGGATAACTTACAGGGTAGCGATCTAAGAAACCCAAAGCATCTTTTAGGTTTTCGTCGACATTGACAGCCACAACTTCAAAACCTTTATCTTTAAATTCTTCACGAATCTCATTTAATATAGGCAATGATTGACGACAAGTACCGCACCATGATGCCCAAAAATCCAAATACACAAGCTGGCCTTTAAAGTCATCGATACCAGCAGCTTGACCGCTTACTTTCCCATCTAATAAATTAAGGGGAACGTTCACTGACATTTCACCTTCCTCTAATGCAACAGCAGGCAAACTTGCAGCTAAAAACAAACTTAATAATAATTTACGCATGAGATTTCCTTAATGGGTATATAAATAAAAATCTATAATAACGAGTGCTTTCAAAGCTTTACATGTAAATGACCACCTTTTGTGATCTGTATCACATTATTATCACCAAGACCAAGGAAACTCATGACACAATCGTTATACCTAAGATTAATAGCGTTTTTTTCGCGATGCATTAAGACAAAGTTAATGTTAGCTCATTTTCCCTAACAGGCTTAGCCTTTATTCGGTAAAGTGGGTCGATAATCACAAAAATAACGTATAGATAATACTAGTCCACAAAACACCACTCTCTTTATTTTAAAGACGCGGTGTTACAACATTTTTTAATCAAAAATATAGTTTGTCACCCTTGCAACCCTGACGGCGGCGGCTCAGCATGGGTATAATGCCCCTACCCTTAAAATCTGATATGAGCCTACACATCCCTCAATATGATGAATACTTCAATAGCTAAACCGAATTTAGATGAGCATAGTTTTAAACAACATACCCCAATGATGCAGCAGTATCTGCGCATCAAAGCAGAGCATGTAAACGAACTGGTCTTTTATCGCATGGGTGATTTCTATGAAATTTTTATGGAAGATGCCAAAATTGCATCTCACCACCTAGACATTACCCTAACGGCGCGCGGTAAAGCAAAGGGGGAGCCGATACCTATGTGCGGGATACCGTATCATAGTGCTGATGGTTATTTAGCCAAGTTGGTGAAGCTCGGATTTTCAGTTGCCATCTGCGAGCAAATTGGCGATCCAGCCACATCAAAAGGCCCTGTTGAGCGTAAGGTAGTTAGGGTTGTTACACCTGGCACGTTGAGCGATGAGGCGTTAATGGATGCCAGCAAAGAGAGCTTGTTAGTAGCTATTGCCGCGTTCGATAATGGCTACGGCGTTAGCTCACTTGATATGGGTAGCGGCCGCTTTACTGTTCTTGAGGTTGCAAGTGACGACTTATTATTGGGTGAAATTGAACGCCTACAACCTGCTGAAATTCTTGCACCCGAAAACGCCCTCATTCAAGCCAGCCTTTCAAAAAGGCCCGGGTTCAGACGCCGACCAGATTGGGAATTTGAACTCGACACCGCCCAATTGCTATTAACCCGCCATTTCGAAACACAAGGCTTAAAGGGTTTTGGTTGCGAAGACTGTGTTCACGGATTGAGGGCGGCGGGCTGCTTACTGTCTTATGCTCAGGAAACCCAGCGCACAAATCTTGAGCACATCACCAAATTAATCGAAGACAGCCCGAGCGACAAAGTCACACTCGATGCTGCCACACGACGCAACCTAGAAATAGATATCAACCTAAATGGCGGTGAAGACAATACGCTGTTCAGCCTACTCAATAACACTCAAACCCCAATGGGCGCTCGCCTATTACGCAGACGTTTACACTCTCCATTGAGGCAGTTAAATACACTTCAAGACCGACTCAACACCATTGAATGGCTGCAGTCAGATTTTAATTTTGAATCGATACGTAATCATTTAAAAAATATCAGTGATTTAGAGCGTATTTTATCTCGCTTAGCGCTTCGCTCTGCGCGACCACGTGATTTATCTAGACTCTGCTCTTCATTAGCGCAACTCCCTCTCATTCAACCGCTATTAAGAGAGGCAACACTTCCTAACTTAAAAACACTTGCTGCATCAATCGGTGAATTCCCTGAATACGTTGAGCTGCTTGATAAAGCGGTTATCGACAATCCGCCTATGGTTATCCGTGAGGGCGGTGTTATCGCAACAGGCTATGACGAAGAACTCGATGAACTTCGTGCAATTAGTACTAACGCAGGGGACTACCTTGTTAAGCTAGAAATACAAGAGCGTGAAAAAACGCAGTTATCCAGCCTTAAAGTTGGGTTCAATCGCGTACACGGCTATTATATCGAAATTAGTAAAGCCCAATCAGATAAAGCACCTGCCGAATATATTCGACGGCAAACACTCAAAAATGCAGAGCGTTTTATTACACCTGAGTTAAAAACGTTCGAGGATAAAGCACTCTCAGCCAAAGGCCGTGCGTTGGCTAGAGAAAAAGGCTTATATGATGCATTGCTAGAAAAGCTCAACGAGCACTTGCTTTTGCTTCAGCGTTCAGCACAAGGCATTGCTGAACTGGATGTTTTATGCAATTTAAGCGAACGCGCTTATCAACTTAATTGGTGTAAACCTGCTTTAAACGATGATATTGGTATTGATATACAACAAGGACGGCACCCAGTGGTCGAAGACGTTCTTGACGATCCATTTGTCCCCAACGATGTAGCGCTAAATAACAACCAAAAGTTATTAATTATTACTGGTCCAAACATGGGCGGTAAATCAACCTATATGCGCCAAACTGCCTTGATTACACTGCTCGCCCAAATTGGTTGTTATGTGCCTGCACAAAACTGCACTATTGGATTAGTTGATCGTATTTTTACCCGTATTGGCTCATCAGATGATTTGGCGGGTGGCCGCTCGACATTCATGGTTGAGATGACAGAAACAGCTAACATATTAAACAATGCAACGAATAAAAGCTTAGTCCTAATGGACGAAATAGGCCGAGGCACAAGTACTTATGATGGTTTATCCCTGGCATGGGCCTGCGTTGAGCATATAGCGCATACTCTACAAGCGCTGACTTTATTTGCGACGCATTATTTTGAATTAACCGCACTACCCAACACATTAACCAATACGGTTAATATTCATCTCGATGCGAAAGAACATAACGATAACATTGTGTTTATGCATAAAATCAAACATGGACCAGCAAGTAAAAGCTTTGGTCTCCAAGTAGCCAAGCTCGCTGGCGTACCGCAAAACGTATTAACGCAAGCGAAAACCCATTTAACACGTTTAGAATCAAGCACAACATCTAAGCCAGACCCTCGTAACGTAATAACCACTAAACAGAAAAAAAGCGACACGCCAAGTGATTCAGTTGTGCAAGCAGATATGTTTGCTATAACTAAACCCAGTAAAGTAGAAAAAATGATCGACACACTTAATATTGATGAGATGAGCCCGAAGCAAGCGCTGGATATGCTTTATAACTTAAAAGAATTACTATAAAACAATTTTAGCTATAACAGAGATTCCGAAACACGCGCTTAACTGATAGAATGCGCAAAAATTTAACATTAGAGGTTTAAGGCATGACATTCGTAGTTGGTGATAACTGTATTAAATGCAAACACACAGACTGTGTTGAAGTGTGTCCTGTAGATTGTTTCTATGAGGGGCCTAATTTTTTAGTCATTCACCCTGACGAGTGTATTGACTGTGCGCTATGTGAGCCTGAGTGCCCAGTAGATGCTATTTTTTCTGAAGACGAAGTACCTGAAGATCAAGAAGCATTTATTGAGCTAAATGCAGAACTTGCAGAAGTCTGGCCTAACATCAGCGAGAAAAAAGATGCACCTGCTGATGCGGATGAGTGGGACGGTGTAGAAAACAAACTGCAACATTTAGAGCGATAAATTTAAAACGTTCACCTTACGTTTTTCAATCATAAAAAACCGCACACTGTTGCGGTTTTTTTATGACTGTAATAAAAGAGAAATCAGATAAATATTTTTAATACCATTTACATAGCGCCAAATAAAGCGGTGGCATCTAAACCTTGCTGCTCTAAAATATCGCGTAATCGACGTAATGCTTCAACCTGTATTTGCCTCACCCTTTCACGTGTTAGCCCTATTTCACGCCCCACCTCTTCAAGCGTGCTGGTTTCATGCCCTCTTAAACCAAAACGCCGCGCAATAACTTCGCGCTGCTTTTCACTTAACTCATCCAACCATCCGTCAAGGCTTTGGCTGAGATCGTTCTCTTGAAGCACATCGACGGGATCAGTGACATCTTGGTCTGCAACAGTATCAACAACTGTTTTGTCAGATGAGGGGCCAATAGGTGTATCCATTGAGGTGACACGCTCATTAAGAGCTAGCATTTTTTCAACGTCAGCAACCGGCTTATCCAGCAACGTCGCAATCTCTTCTGGTGATGGCTCATGATCTAGCTTTTGTGAAAGCTCACGAGCAGCACGCAAATAAACATTCAGCTCTTTTACAACATGAATAGGTAAACGAATAGTCCGTGTTTGGTTCATAATTGCACGCTCAATCGTCTGTCTTATCCACCACGTTGCGTATGTGGAAAAGCGAAAGCCGCGCTCAGGGTCAAACTTTTCTACCGCACGAATAAGACCTAGATTACCTTCTTCGATCAGGTCTAAGAGTGCCAAACCTCTGTTGATATAGCGTCTTGAAATTTTAACAACTAAACGTAAATTACTTTCAATCATTCTCTTTCGAGAAGCCTCACAGCCTTTTAATGATTTACGGGCAAAAAAGACTTCTTCTTCAGCAGTTAACAGCGGTGAAAAACCAATTTCATTTAAATAAAGTTGTGTAGCGTCTAAATTTTTAGCTTGTTTTTCATCTTCAGGTACGTCTGTCAGTTTTGTAAGTCTTTCTGCCGCTTTCTTTTTTGATGCAGATGACACTTTCTTCTGCTCAATTACGAGGGCATCCTCAGTATCTTGTGTTTGAATGTCAAGTTCTGGTAAAGCCATGATTCTTCCTCTTAATAGCCTATTAAGTACCCGCAAAAGTGGTGGTTAACCAATTAACACAATCGGTACAAGCGCCTCTTTATTATTGGTTTATCGTCTGCTAGGCATAAATCTTTAACACATTATTGAAATTATTTTGATAGGAATAGTTCGGGGTTAATGGGTTTACCATCACGCCTTACCTCAAAATACAATTTGACAGAATCAGTCCCCGACCGCCCCATTGTCGCAATTTTCTGCCCTGTGCGAATTTCATCTCCCTCTGAAACAAGTAACGCTTGGTTGTGTGCGTATGCACTAAGGAGTGATTCGGTGTGTTTGATAATGACCAAATTACCGTAAGCTCGCAAACCACTGCCAGCAAATACAACCTTGCCACTTGATACAGCACGGATAGATTCCCCTACTTTTGACGTGAATTCAATCCCTTTATTTTCACCTTTAGCACCACCAAAAGATGAAGACAATTTACAATCACAAGGTTTCAACCACTTTCTTTTATTATTCTTATTTTTAACAACAGCCATTTTTTTGACACCTCTCGTCTTCTTTTGTGAACGAGCTGAAGAAGGTGTTGTTTTTTTTGATTGTACTTTAGCTTTAACATTTACCTTAGCTTTAGCTGGACGCTTAACTCTTTTAGGCTTTATGTTTCTTACCTGAGCAAAACGCACATTAGATACATCCAGTGTTAGACGTTGCCCAACGTGAAGAGCACCACCGTAAATACGATTTTTTTTCGCTAACTTGTTGATATCAATATTATATCGCCAAGAAATTGAATAGAGGGTTTCACCGCTTGCGACTATATGATGCTGAATTTTTTTAGAAGGAGGAGCTGATTTAACATCCAGAGGTGCAAAATGAGAAGAAGGAGCACAGCCAAGACTAGAAATCAAAACGATCAATATAACGATCACTTTGATTTCTAATACCCAATAAGAACGAGCTAATCGCATAAGAAAACAAATGAAAGTTGGGTTCGCTCGCTCACTAAACACCTGCGCAATTGAAATAAAAAGAGAGTTACCATTCGAAATCGATATATTTAATATGTGAACTTAATTCACTTTTAGTAATCATTTAGAACATTAAAAGGCTAAAGGATGTAATTTTGTAATTAAGTCCTTTGAATATATTAGTATAGCTATTTTACTATCGTTACAAATAGAGCACCCAGTATTCACAATAAAGACTTTGCCCACCCAACAAAAAAAATCATGTCATATTCTGACAATGATACGACTCTACTTTTGCTTTAAATGACTTAGCTTCTCACAGCTTAAAACCAACAAAAACCCTATAACAGCCATGAAAATAGTGGCGACTGTGCTTGAATCTATCTGCGTGATGCTTTCATATGATTGCGGGGTCACGTTTTCATACATGAGTATTTTGATTTCGCCACTGGGCTTTACCATTGTTTTTAACGGTATTTTCCAGGGCCAAGTAACATAGATAGAGCCAAACAAAAAA
>CAKZUG010000093.1 GCA_937920545.1 uncultured Saccharophagus sp. | reverse complement strand
AAATAAGGAGCAACATAGTGAGCGTATATTTCGTCAAAATGTGTAACAATTTCATTATAAAGCCCCATATCTGTTGCTGATAACACAAAATTTTTAACCGTTTCTTGCGCTAAAATCGCCTCATAAGGCTTGGCTGCATCCACCACACTTATATGCCATGGCTCATTAGCCACTCGCCCTGCTCCCCCTATATAGGGGCGCCTTAATTCTGTCTGACATAACAAGTACTCGTTAAGCCATAGATACATTTCTTCAAATACACCACCCGCAACAGTCTCCTTGATCGTCAGTTCCAGCTTCTGCTTACCTAGTGCCGCTTTATCGTAAATATCCACCTCCGTACCCCAGTGATGGCGAGATGTACCCGGTAGTGCCGACCAATATAAAATACACCGCAACAACTGATCCGAGGGCAACCCATCAAAACAAATTGGGTTGCCGTGATGATCAAGAACCGCCCGCAAGCCTGCCGCCTTAGCGTTCCAAATTGTTTTTTGTCGATCAAAAGATCGATAACCACTGGCAAAATCCAGATCAAAACCCGCCCGCTTAGCGTCGCCCTTCAATTGCTGAAGCACAGCAATAGAATGCTTATTAACAGGCACATTGAAAGTGGAGTAATTTATTTGCGAGTGACAGATTCCAAGCGCTTGGTGTAGTGTTACCATTATATTTAACCCGTGAAATAAATAGTCGCGTATTTCATCTTTAAAGTGTTACAAAAGTTGTATGAATGCTTTATATATTATTCAATAGCAATACAAGTGCGTAGCACACACTTTTGAAATTAAATAATACTGAAAAAACATCAACCCATTCTATTTATTGTTATACTTAATAAGAAAGCATTAAAGTTAACTCATGGACGATTTTAAACGCCGAATTAATGTTAATTATAATAAATAAAACTTAGGAGCAATATTTTCATGACGCAGCCTGACCCGTCTATCGTTAATCTAAAAAATCTTGGCGCAGCCTCTATTAATATTCTGCACGCTGTTGGCATTAACAGTTATGAAGATCTTAAAGAAGCTGGAGCTGTCGACACATACTGTCGTATAAAAGCAAGAGGAATCCATGTATCTAAAGTAATGCTCTATGCGCTTCAAGGTGCATTAATGGATATCCATTGGAATGAACTCACACCAGAGCTAAAAGCACAATTGGTAAAAGAGTCAGATAACCGCCTCAAAGGAACAACCCTACAAGCAAGCTCGGCTTAAGATAATGGCGGAACGGGCATACATTTGCGAAAGCGACACTCTTGATAATAACAATTGCTTTGAATTTACCTTACACGATAAACGGTGTTTTATTGTCCGCCATGACAGTGGCATTTTTGGGTATATTAATGCGTGCCCACACTTAAACATAGAATTGAATTGGCAAGAAAATGTGTTTTTAGACTCAGACCATGCGCTGATTCAGTGTGCGACACATGGGGCGCTCTTCACTATAGACAATGGCGACTGTGTATCTGGCCCCTGTGCCGGACAATCCCTCACGCCGCTCAACATCACCGAAGAAAACAATAAAATTTTTGCCTCTTAGCAATCACCTGTTGCGCTTTATAGTACAAAAGGAATCGCTTTATATAAAGTATTTGAATGCGCATCCAAACGTGTTGAGTATGCCACAACCTCTACACCGGCACATATTGCTGCATCCAGTAACTGCGCGTATTCGGGGTCGATATGCGACGCCACCTTTACCGATGTAACCGTACTATGCTGTACACAAAAAAAGAGTATTGCACGCACACCCTCCTGCGCCAGCACAGTAAGCTCACGCAAGTGCTTTTGCCCTCGTGTAGTCACAGCATCAGGAAAATAGCCTTGCCCATTCTCTTGAAGCGTCACACTTTTTATTTCTACATACGTGGGAGAAAGCCCCTCTTCGTGCGTTAATAACACATCTATGCGGCTTTTTTCATTACCGTAAGGCACTTCTGTTTGAATTGCGCTATAACTACTAAGGCAATCAATCTGCTTAGCAATAATAGCGCGCTTAACAATCGTGTTAGCTCTTGCACTATTAATACCTGCAACAGCACCGCAAGGCGTCGTTACATATTCCAAGCTGTATTGATACTTACGCTTTGGGTTATTCGAATTATGAAGCCAGCAAGGTGAATTTGGCGTAGTACAGTTGCGCATACTGCCTGTATTTGGGCAGTGAACAGTTATCTCTGAACCATCAGGCATAATGACATCTGCCAAAAATCGCTTGTAGCGCCGTAAAAATGTCGCCTTAATTAACGTTGGCTCGTATTTCATAGTGTTTTAACCTTAATTTAAATAAAAAAACTAGCGCGTAGCTTACTCTTCTGGTAGGTTTCACGCTCCAAAAATTTAGACCAATAAACCCGACTCGCTTAATGTGTTAAATAATCACAGATACAAAGCAGTCAGTTCAAAAATAAACGGGAGGCAAGAAAGCCGTGCCGGAATCAGCAAACAGTTATACACTTCGTGAGTTTATCCCTTACGAACCGAAAGATGATGAAGAGTACATGAACGAGGCGCAACTCGATCATTTTAAAAATCTTCTTTTATCTTGGAAACTCGAACTTATGGAAGAAGTCGACCGGACTGTTAGCCATATGAAAGACGAAGCCGCTAATTTTCCTGACCCAGCAGATAGAGCCAGTCAAGAAGAAGAGTTTAGCCTTGAGTTACGCACACGTGATCGTGAGAGAAAACTTATCAAAAAAATTGATAAGACACTTGAGCTAGTCGAAAAAGACGATTACGGCTTTTGTGATGCTTGTGGTGTAGAAATTGGTATCCGTCGATTAGAAGCACGCCCAACGGCCACGCTTTGCGTTGACTGCAAAACCATCGACGAAATCAAAGAAAAGCAAACAATGGGCTAACCGATTATGGCGCTGAACAGATGTGTTTAGCGCCTTTTTATCATGACTCGTTCCAATTCACTAGCCTCTCAACATTCTTATGTTGGGCGTTTTGCACCCTCCCCCTCGGGCTTATTGCATATGGGGTCTCTTGTGTGCGCATTAGCAAGTTATCTTGATGCACGCGTGAATCGCGGAAAATGGTTAGTACGCATAGAAGATATAGACCCACCCAGAGAACAAAAGGGCGCAAGCGAGGCTATTTTACAAACATTAAAAGCCCACCACCTACATTGGGACAACGACGTTACTTATCAAAGTAACCACAGCGAACGCTATCACGCACACCTTAAAACCTTAACAAAAAATCACTTCGCGTACCCGTGCTCTTGCACCCGCGCAAGACTAAAAAAAACTCAAGTACGCTACGACCAACACTGCCTACACAACACCCCCAAGGTGGATGTACCTAGCGCATTACGGTTACACATTCGCGCAGCAATAAACGCCCAAAAAATACACTTCAACGATGCCTTACAGGGCGAGTTCACTCAGATTGTTGATGCCTATCATGATTTCATTATTCACCGTAAAGACCAATTCTTCGCCTATCAACTCGCAGTCAATACTGATGACATTGATCAAAATATCACGCACATTGTGCGCGGCTGCGATTTACTCGATACCACTTTCGACTACATTACTCTGCATCACACACTGCTTACCCACGCATTAAAACAGCCCGTTAAGCAACCCCAGTTCTGCCACATCCCCGTTGTGCTTGACCAAAATGGCCGAAAGATGAGCAAGCAAAACCACGCCCCTGCGATCAGTAATCAAACTATTAAAGACAACTTATTAACCGCGTGCCGCTTTTTACATATAAATACCGATGGTTTCTTAACACTCTCACCCCAAAGTATTCTCTTACAGGCTCAATCGCAGTGGCCACAGGCAAAAGTACACCTTAAGGGCATAAAAGAGCAAAGCATGTAAAGCTTGCGATTACTTCATGGCCATTGTGGTTTACAATGCATGCGAATTTATCAGGCAATGTGACTCATGAATAAAAAAGCCCCGTTATTGCTTCTTACCTTAATTACCTTTGTATTTTTACCCAGCTTACTACAGTGGATGCTAGATACATCAGGCAGCTGGTATCGCCCTTTTATTGTTTGGCTCGTGATTATTATTGTGACATTTATTATTCAGCTAAAAGAGACTCCCGATGACGCTTAGTTTTTTACAGGTCGGCTTAATTTGCCTTATTTATCTGGGCGCGCTTTTTTCGGTTGCCGTCGCAACAGAAAAAGGGCTTATCCCTAACCGCTTAGTCTTTCACCCTGTAACCTATATTTTTTCGCTAGGCATCTTTGCCAGTGCATGGGCATTTTACGGCGTGATTGATTTAGCAAACGATTACGGTTATGGCGCGTTATCATATTATTTAGGCACGGGGATCTTATTTCTATTTGCGCCTGTTGCGCTTAAACCGCTTGTACAGCTAGCAAGGCAACACCAAATAAACTCGACGGCTGACCTCCTGACATTTCGATATCATAGCCATACCGTTGGCGCGACCGTTACACTATGCATGCTACTTATTATGATCCCGCTCTTAGCGCTGCAAATTCAGGCCGTCGCCGATACCATCCATATTTTGACCAGCGAAAACGCAGGCCGCGGCTGGCATTCCGAACGACAAGAGCACCGCGAAATTCTCGCCCTTATTTACTGCGTCGTTATCTCAGGCTTTGCCATGCTATTTGGCTCCAAGCGTCAACAACGCAAAGGCTTAATTACAGCGATGGCATTTGAGTCATTAGTGAAAATAATTGGCTTATGCTCGACAGGTGGCTTTGCTTTGTATGCTGTTTTTGGTGGATTTGGTGAGTTAGACACCTGGTTACAGGCTAACCCGTCACACCTAGAAGACCTGCATGCTCCTGCATCTGAAACATCGACACATAGCCTTTTACTTGTATTTATTGCAACGGCCGTCGCCATGCCCCATATTTTTCACATGACTGTCGTGCAAAATCCGATTAAGCATGCGACTAAAACCGTCACGTGGGCCTTTCCACTGTTTTTGCTCATCATGGCCATACCTGTCTTCCCCATTTTGTGGGGCGGTCATGCGCTGAGCCTCGATATACCCGCGCAATATTTCCCACTCGCCATACCCATGGCCTTTAACAACTCAACCTTTACCATTATTGCCTTTGTTGCAGGGTTATCGGCTGCGACGGGGGCGATGGTTGCGATTGCCATCTCCACCGCCACCATGGTTCTAAACCACTGGATATTACCTGCCACACCACTGCAAACAAAAAGAGCCATCTACGGGCAGCTCGTATGGATGCGTCGCATTTTAATCTCGTTTGTTATCCTGGCGGGGTTCGGCTTTTACACATTATTATCCAACCAATTTAATTTAACCGATCTTGCACTGACCTCCTTTATTGGCACACTGCAGTTTTTACCCGCCATTATTGCGGTCACACATTGGAGTAAAGCGAATAGCCGTGGTTTACTCGTCGGAATATGGCTAGGGATGAGCGTGTGGGCTATCGGCCTACTTATTCCGATGATTATGGGGCTAGAACATTGGGTTATTACCATTGCCACCATTGATATTCACCTGGGCATTAGTCACTGGCAGGAAATCACCACATTCTCAGTAGGTATTAATATCATTTTATTTATTGGCTTTTCGTTTATCAGCCCGCAAACCGATGCCGAACGCTACAGTGCAGAACTGTGCTCAGCCGA